>JALOQG010000224.1 GCA_025453505.1 Myxococcota bacterium
GTCCGTCGGGTGCCCGATGAGCACCTCGTTCGAGCCGGCGAGGCTGCGCAGTGCGTCCCGCCAACGCGGGTCGCGATGGACGATCCAGATGTCTGCCATTGCGTCGGAGACCGTGGCCGCCGCAGCGGCGCGCACACGCGTCCGTCTGCCTGGAGGGGCAAGCCGCATGCCAAGCGCCGACCCGTGTGCAACGCGCCGGCACGCTTCGCGAGCAAGACCGCCAGCGTGCGGGGCGAAGCGCTGCCGCTCCGAACCGCGTTCGTGTGCGGGCCGCGCGCACGGCGAGCCGCGTAGAGGAGCCATCGCTCGCCATTTTGGGAAGCCCGGGTGCGTCGGCGTTGCCCGCAGCGGAGCGCTCTGCGAGAGTGGATCGATCCCCATGACGACGCATCCCGGCGCCCACGATTCTCGCCTCTGGAGCCGATCCCAGACGGGCGCCGGCGTCGTGGATGGCGGCCCGCAGGTGCGCCTGCGCAACTGGTTCGAGCGTCCCTACGACGACGCGATCGCCGCCGCGCGCACCTGCTATTCGCCGCGCGTCATCGACGCGCACGAGGTCACGGATCGCCAGCGCCGCAACATCGGTCCGCTGACCTTCCAGGGCGGTCATCACACCGTCTATCAACACGCGACCTTCGAGTTCTCGCTCTCGGGCATCTCGCGTCAGCTCGTGTGGTGCTTCCTGCACGCGTTCCCGTTCTACAACACCGAGCAGCAGAGCCAGCGCTACGTGCGGCTCGACGAGGCGTGCGCCCACGTTCCGCCGGCGCTGCACGGCGCGGCGCGCGCGTACTACCAGGACGCCGTGACGCAGGCCTGGGATTCCTATCGCGAGCTGACGACACGCCTGGTGCCCGTGACGCGCGGCATCCTGCACGATCTCTGGCACCTCGACCGGCGCAAGAACGAAGCGTTCGGGAAGAACGTCGCGAAGGAAGCCGAGAAGAAGGCGATCGAGACCGCGCGCTACGTGATCCCGATCGCGTGCCACACGGCGATGGTCTACACGGTGTCGGGACTCGTGCTGCACCGGCTACGGCGCATGGCCGGCGCCTGCGACGTGCCCGACGAGGCGCGCGACGTCGTCGAGCGCATGCTGGCGGAAGTCGAGCGCGTCGATCCGGCCTTCTTCTCCGAGGTCGGCGATCCGGCGCTGCCCGACGACGCGATCCTGGAAAACGAGCTCGCGCCCGCCGGCATGGGCGACGCCGCAGCGCTGGCCGCGTTCGACGCCTCGCTCGAGGGACGCAGCGCGCGCCTCGTCGACTGGGGCGCGCGAGCGCCCCGGGTCGTGGCGGACGCGGTGCGCGGCGTGCTCGGTCGTGCCGACCTCACCGATGCCGACGCGCTCGCGCTCGCGCTCGACCCGGCGAAGAACCCGTACCGGCTCGAGACGCTGAACGTCTCGACGCACGCGCCGTTGATGCGCGCGCTCGACCACGCGCACTACACGTTCCGCAAGAAGCTCTCGCACAGCGCCGACTCGCAGGACCAGCGCCACCGCATGGTGGCAGGGTCGCGTCCGCTGCTCTCGCGCAACGTGCCGGCGGCGGTGGACGTGATCGAGCCGGCGCTGATCCGCGACGATCCGGCCTGCCACGCGCTCTTCACCGAGGCGGTCGAGGCGGCCTGGGACGCGCGCGCTCGCCTGCTCGGGTTGGGGGTGTCGCCGCAGCACGCGCTCTACGTGCTGCCGAACGCGGTCGCCGTGCGCTTCGAGGAATCCGGCTCCCTGCTGCACCTGCTGCACAAGTGGACGATGCGCACGTGTCTCAACGCGCAGCGCGAGATCTGGGACGCGTCGATGGACGAGATCGAGCAGGTGCGCGCCGTGCACCCGGAGCTGATGCACCACGTCGGCCCGCCCTGCTTCGTGCGCGACGGCCTGGCGCGACCGCGCTGCACCGAAGGAACGCACTTCTGCGGCGTTCCGGTCTGGCGCACGTTCCCCGACATCCAGCGGAGGATCTGAGGATGCGGCGGCATCTCGCGGCGGCGTTCGCCGCCGGCGTGCTGCTCGGGCTCGCACCTGCGGCGCATGCCGTCGAGCTCGAGGGATCCTGGTACGTGCTCTCGCACTACCAGGACTCCGAGACGAACAAGCCCGACGCCTGGCGCTGGGACGACCGGCTCTGGCGCTTCACGCGCAAGGGCGATCGGCTCGAGTGGACGGAATGGGCGATGGTCAGCTTCCAGAGCGAGGCGGGTCGTTTCGAGGCGCTCTCCGGCAATCGCGCGGCGCGCGTGGTCGCCGCGTGGGAACCGAACGCCGCCCAGCTCGCCGACATCCGCGACGGTCTCGCCGTGACGTCACGCGGCTCGAAGACGAAGACGCTCCGGGCCGGCGCCGACGGCGCATCGTGGAGTTCGGGCGAAGGCGCCGCCGCCGATTCGGCCTCCGTCATCACGTACACCGAGACGTGGACGATCCAGGGACTCCCCGCGCTCCCGGTGTTCCAGCGCGACGACTCGATGGGTTCGGCGCAAACGGAGACGATGGAGGGCCGCACGCGCTGGGCCACGGAGTCGGTGAGCGCGGACGGCGACGAGCTGACCGGTCGCTTCGAGCGCGACGGCACCCGCATCGGCCGCTTCCGCCTGATCCGCTCGGCCGATCCCTCGAAGGCCGGCGAGCAGGATCTCGAGGAGCGCCAGCGCAAGGCGTTGCGCCAGCAAGCGGTCCAGAGCGGTCTCGTCAGCCCCGAGGAAGTGCAGGCCTTGATCGGCACGCAGGTGAAGCTGACGCCGGACGCGCACTCGGACGATCGCAGTGCCTCGCGCGTCGCGATCCGCCAGAACATCGAGGACGCGATCCGCGCGCAGGGCGAAGACCCGCGCGTACACGCCGGCGCCGTGGACGCGCTCGCGCGAAAGATCGAGCGGCTGCTCTTCGACGAGGGAAAGAGTCTCGCGGACGTGCAGCAACAGATCGCGTCGGGTGAGCTGACGCCGTGAGCGTGCGCCGCGCCGAGCGCGGCGACGCGGCGGCGATCGCGGCGCTGTGGCGCTCGCTCTTCGAGACGCACGCCGCGATCGATCCGGCCTTCGCGCTGCGCGAGGGAGCCGAGACGAAGCTCGTGATCGCCGTGTTGCGCGCACTCGACGATCGCGGCGCCGCGGTCTGGGTCGCGGAGCGCGAGGGCGCTTGCGTCGCATTCTGCACCGCGCGTGTCGAGCATGCGACGACGCTCGCGAGCGAAGCCTGCCGCGTCGCGATCGACGAGATCGCCGTCTCCGCGGCCTGGCGCCGCGGCGGACTCGGCCGCGAACTCGTCGAGGCGGCGCTCGCGTGGGCAAAGCAGTGCGGCGCGCAACGCGTCGAGGTGCGCGTCGCGGCTCGCAACACGGCCGGGCAGGCCTTCTGGCGCGCGCTCGGCTTCGGCGACTTCGTGGACGTGCTCGACCGCCGGTTGTAGCTTGCTTCGCCGTTCCCCAAAGCCCAGGAGTTCCCCGTGGCCTTCAAGACCAATCCCCTCGCCCAACAGCTGAACGAGCGCCTCGAGCAGGCGGCGCCCGCCGTGCTCGCGATGCTCTCGCCGCTCGGCAAGCGGCTCTACTTCCCGAAGGGAATCCTGTCGCAGACGGCCGAGGCGAAGACGAAGGCCACGAAGTTCAACGCGACGATCGGGATCGCCACCGAGAAGGGCGGCCCGATGTACCTGCCGTCGATGCACAAGCACGTCGTCGACGTCGCGCCGGCCGACGCCTACAACTACGCGCCGCCCGCGGGCCGTCCGGCGCTGCGCGAGCGCTGGCGCGAGAAGCTGCTCGCCGAGAACCCGTCGCTGCGCGGCAAGTCGTTCGGCCTGCCGATCGTGACGAGCGCGCTCACGCACGGGCTCGCCGTCGCGGGCGATCTCTTCGTCGGCGAGAACGACCGCATCCTGCTGCCCGACCAGCTCTGGGGCAACTACCGCTTGACCTACGAGGTGCGGCTCGGCGCGGAGATCGCGACGTTCCCGTTCTACGACGGAGAGCGCTTCCACACCGAGGCGTTCGCCCGGGCGCTCGCCGACAACGCGCAGGGCCGCGACAAGCTGGTCGTGCTGCTCAACTTCCCGAACAACCCGACCGGCTACATGCCGACTCCCGCAGAGGGCGCCGCGATCGCGGACGCTCTCGCGGCGCAGGCGGCGAAGGGCACGAAGGTCGTCGCGATCACCGACGACGCGTACTTCGGACTCTTCTACCACCTCGGCGAGCCGTCGATGACGGAATCGCTCTTCGGTCTGCTCACCGGCCGCCACCCGAACCTGCTCGCGGTGAAGCTCGACGGCGCGACCAAGGAGCTCTTCGTCTGGGGCTTGCGCTGCGGCTTCATCACTTTCGGCCCCGGCGATCCCGCCAGCGCCGACGTCGTCTGCGAAGTGCTCGACGCGAAGACGCGCGGCGCGATCCGCGGTGCGCTCTCGAACAGTCCGATGCTCTCGCAGACGCTGGTCGAGAGGGCGCTCGAGACGGCGTCGATCGCGGACGAGCGCAAGGCCAAGGCCGAGACCCTGCGCGAGCGCGCGGCGAAGGTCTACGAAGTGGTGCAGCGCCGGAAGTTCCGCGAGACCTTCGATCCCTATCCGTTCAACAGCGGCTACTTCATGTGCGTGAAGGTGAAGGGCGTGGACGCGGAGAAGCTGCGCGTCCACCTGCTCGACGCGCACCAGACGGGCCTGATCTCGACGAGTCCCACCGACATCCGCGTCGCGTTCTCGTGCCTCGAGCTCGCGCAGGTGGAGCCGCTCTTCGAGACGCTGCACGCGGCGATCCTGGAGCTGCGCTAGCGGCGCGCGAGTTCCTCGAGGATCGCGACGGTCGCCTTCACGCTGCGTCCCAGATTCTCGATCGAGACGCGTTCGTTGGGGCCGTGCACGCCGCGGCTCTCGCTCGGTGGCAGCCAGCGCGGCACGAAGCCGTACGCGACGATCCCGAGTTCGCGGTAGTAATGCGCGTCGGTGAAGCCCGCGATCACGCGCGGTACGACGCGTGCGCGCGGGTCGATCTCCTCCGCGACGTCTTCGATCGCGGCGAGCAGTGCGGTGTCGGCCGGCGAGCTGCGCGCTTCGAACGAGAGGATCGAGTCGATGCGGATGCTCGGGTCCGAGATCACGTCGCGCAGTTCGCCGAGGAACACGTCGCAGCGATCGCCGGGGAGCAGGCGGACGTCGAGCTCGGCGATCGCTTCCTCGGGTACGACGTTCGGCGCCGA
>JALOQG010000225.1 GCA_025453505.1 Myxococcota bacterium
TGAACGCGTACACCGCGACGCCCGCGTGGCGCGCGAGCTGACACACGATGTGTGCGGACGCGCCGAATCCCCACAATCCGAGTCGCCCGCCGCGCTGCACGCGCGATCGCACGAACGCGCGATACCCGATGATCCCCGCGCAGAGCAGCGGGGCGGCGTCGCGCGCGGGCAGCGCATCGGGGATCGGGTACACGAACTCCGCGGCGGCGGTGCAGTATTCGGCGAAGCCGCCGTCCACGTGCCAGCCGGTGAAGCGCGGATCCGTACAGAGGTTCTCGTCGCCGCGCAGGCAGAAGCGGCAGCGCCCGCACGCGCGATGCAGCCACGCCACGCCGACGCGCGCGCCGGGTGCGAGCGCCGGCCCGACCTTCGATCCGGCCCGCGCCACGCGACCGACCACCTGATGACCGGGCACGATCGCCGGCCGCTGCGGCGCGAGTTCGCCCTCGACGACGTGCAGATCGGTCCGGCAGACACCGCAGACTTCGACCTTCACGAGCACTTCGCCCGGGTCCGGCTCGGGGATCCTGCGCTCGACGAGCGCGAGCGGATGCGAAGCGACGTCGGCGGGTGCGGAGAGTTCGAGAGCGCGCATGCCTACCGAGCTTACGCCGTCCGGGCGCCGCTCGTGGCCCGCGCGCCGCGCCCGGTCCCGCGCGTCGATCCCGGCCGCTTCTGGCCGCTGGCGCGAGCAGTGCGAGAATCGAGTTCGATGATGTCCCTCCCCCGATGCAAGACGCGCGGCTCGCTGCCCGCGGTCGCACGAGCGATCGCGGCGCTGTTCGCGTTCGTGGCGATGCCGGCGTCCGCGCACCCGCTGGCGCCCGCGCTGCTCGAGCTGGCCGAACGGGAGGACGGTCGCGTCGAGGTGACGTGGAAGGCGCCGCTGCTCACGCAGGGCGGAGCGAGCCGGCGACCCGTGCTTCCGCCCGTGTGCCGCCACGTCGAGAACCGGCCGGGCGTGACGACCGCCGCGAGCGCGACGCAGCGCTGGATCGCGGAGTGCGGAGCGGGCGGTCTCGTCGGCCAGCGCGTCGGCGTCGCCGGTCTCGACGCGACCGGCACCGACGCCCTGCTGCGCGTGACGCTCGCCGACGGCCGCGTCGCGCAGACCGTGCTGCGCGCGAACGCGCCGGAGCTCGTGATCCCCGCGCGCACCACGCGCACCGCCATCGCGTTCGACTACGCGCGGCTCGGCTTCGACCACATCCTCGGCGGCGCCGATCACCTGCTCTTCGTGTTCGGATTGCTGCTGCTCGTCGGCGGCGGCTGGCGCCTCGTACAGACGGTGACGGCGTTCACGGTGGGCCACAGCGTGACGCTCAGCCTCGCGGTGCTCGGCTACGTGCGCTTCCCGTCGGGTCCGATCGAGGTGTTGATCGCGGCATCCGTCCTGTGGCTCGCGGTCGAGCTCGCGTCGGGCGAGCACCGCACGTCCTGGATGCGTCGCATGCCGTGGGCGATGGCCGGCTCGTTCGGTCTGCTGCACGGCCTCGGCTTCGCCGGTGCGCTCGCCGAAGCGGGCCTGCCCGACGGCGACATCCCGCTCGCGCTCGCGACGTTCAACGCCGGCATCGAAGCGGGACAACTCGCCTTCCTGCTCGCGATCCTCGCCCTGCGCCGGCTGCTCGGCGCCCCGCTCGCCGCGCTGCCGGCCTGGTCGCTGCGCGTGCCCGTCTACGCGATGGGATCACTCGCCGCGTTCTGGCTGCTCGAACGCGCGACGACCGCGGGGTTCTAGTCGGGCCGCCGGGTGGGCCTTCGGCTGGAACGTCGCGGTCCGCGAGTGCCGGCGACGTCACATCTCGGTGTCCCAGGCGAAGCCAGGGCGAGGCGGGTGAATCCGGAGCCGCATGGTTCGAGCACCCCGAAGAGCACGGTCGAGAGCGGCGTCCAAAGTCCCTCACCACCTGCCAAGCATATGGATGTGGACGGGGTGCGCGCGGCGGAGGATCACCCACCTCGCCCGACCCACCGACGCAGACCCCTCCGAGAGCAGCGCACGCGATCTCATGAAGGCAGATGCCAGCGAGATTCCGCTCTGCTGCGCACGACTCCAGACCACCGCCCGATCGCACGATGATTCGGGCATGCACAAGCTCGCAGCTTCACTCGCGATCGCAATCGTGGCTTCCGCGCGGATCGCCGCGGCCGTCTGCAGCGCGCCGATCGGGCTGGCCGACGTGAGCCAGCCGACCACCGTCGTCGGCGACGACGTGCCGTGCACCGAGCAGGGTCTCGCGACGGCGATCGCCGCGGGCGGCGTCGTCACCTTCGCGTGTGGCGCGGGGCCGGTGACGATCCCGATCACCTCGCCGAAGGCCGTCACGCAGGACGTCGTGATCGACGGCGGCGGACTCGTCACGCTCGACGGCGGCCACGCGTCGCGGATCCTGTCGGTGCCGTCGAGCTTCGAGCTCGGCACGCCGCGCCTGACCGTACAGCGGCTGCACTTCACGCGCGGCAACTCGAGCGGCGTCGCGGGCGGCGACACCGCGCGCGGGGGCGGCGCGATCTGGGTGCTCGGCGGCACGCTGGAGGTCGTCGCGTGCGAGTTCACCGACAACCGCGGGCCCACGACCGGCCAGGACGTCGCGGGCGGTGCGATCTACAACGTCGGCTCCGGCAGCGTCACCGTGGTGGACTCGTCGTTCACCGGCAACCAGGCGTCGAGCGGCGGTGCGATCGGCGTGCTCTTCGCCGACCTGACGCTGGTGGACACCGTGATCGCCGACAACGCCGCCACCGGCAGCGGCGGCAATCCGGGCGATGGCGGCAACGGCGGCGGCCTCTACAGCGACGGCAACGACCAGGTGCAATCGCTGTGCGGCGTCGATCTCGTCGGCAATCGCGCGAACGCGTACGGCGGCGGGATGTTCCGCGTCTCGAACAACGGCGTCGGGCCGATCGAGATTCGCGAGACGAACGTGCTCTCGAACGAGATTCCCGATTCGGCGACCAGCATGGCCGGCGGCATGTATCTGCAGGGCGTGCAGATCGAGTTGCGCGATTCGACCCTCGCGTGGAACGAAGCGCGCGCCGCGGGCGGACTCTTCCTCGGACCGAACGGCACCACGATCGACGCGATCAACGTGACCGTCGCCGAGAACACCGCGCTCGCGAGCCTGGCCGGCGGCGTCGCGATCTCGGGCGGCGTCACCGGCGCGATCCGTCATGCGACGATCGCGCGCAACGCGGCGCCGGGGCCCGTCGCGTTCGCCGGCGCGACCACCGGCGGCAACGCCGTCGTGCTCGCCAACTCGATCGTGGACGGCAGCATCGCGGGCAACGCGTGGAACCCGATCTCATGTCTCGCGCCGTTCGTCGAAGGCGGCGGCAACCTGCAGTGGCCGATCCTGCGCGCGAGCGGGCAGTCCGATGCGCCGGGATCGCTGTGCAGCGCGTCGATCACGACCGCGGATTCGCAGCTCGGCGCGCTGCAGGACAACGGCGGACCGACGCTCACGATCGCACCGGCGCCGACTTCGCCGGCGCTCGTCCCGCGCAGCGGCTGCCCGGACGCCGATCAGCGCGGCTGGCCGCGCATCACGGATGCCTGCACCGCCGGCGCAGTCGAGCTGCTGCCGGAGCCGGACGGACTGCTCGCGACGAGCGCAGCGCTCGCCGCCCTCGCGTTGCGTCGCCGTCTCAGCTCGGGCGGAAGCTGACCGTCATCTTCGCGAACCCCTGCACGAACTCCGTGCGCAGGCGCTCGCTCTGCGCCCAGTCCACTTCCCAGTCCGGCATGCGGCGCAGCGCTTCTTCGAGGCACACGCGCGCTTCCATCTGCGCGACGTGGAGGCCGATGCAGGTGTGGATGCCCGCACCGAACGAGAGGATGCGCGCCGCGCGCCGCTGGATGTCGAAGACGTCCGGATTCGGGAATTCGAGAGCGTCGCGATTGGCCGAGGCGTAGAGGAAGAGCACGCCCTGCCCCGGCATCAGCTTCTGACCGCCGACTTCGAGCGGCTTCGTCACGGTGCGGCACAGGAACTGCGTGGGCATGTCGAAGCGGAGTCCCTCGCGGAACGCCTCGGGAATGCCGGCGGGATTCTCGCGCAGCCAGGCACGCTGTTCGGGATGCTCGGCCAGACGCCGCATCACGTTCGCGAGCGTCTTCGGGAAGGTCTCGGAGCCGCCGATGATCAGCATCGAGAGGTGCGAGGCGATCTCCTCGGGCGCCAGCTTGCGTCCGCCGACCTCGACGTGACGGAACTTGTTGACGACGTCGTCGGCCGCATCACCGGTCTTCTCGCGCGTGGCGACGAGATTCATGAAGTAGGCGATCAGCTCGCCGGCCGCGGCGAGACCGTCGGCGGTCATGCCCTCGACGCCCGGCTCGCGGCCGAAGAAGCGGTTCACGAGCGACGCCATCAGCGCGGCGTCTTCGAGCGGGATGCCGACCGCGCGGCACGCCATCTGCACCGAGAGCCGCATGCCGAACTCGCCGAGCACGTCGATGCGGCCGGTCGGCAGCGCCTCATCGAGCGACTGCTTCACGATCTCGCGCGCGATCGGCTCGAGGTGCCCGATCGACTTCGGCTGCAGGAAGCGGCGCAGCTCGACGCGCAGCTTGGTGTGCTCGGGCGGGTCCATCAGGTTCAGCATCGGCGTCACCGGCTGCACCTTGGTCAGCACCTGCGAGGGCGTCGTGCCGCTCGCGACCGAGAGCGACGGCTCCGACGAGAGCGTCCAGACGTCCTCGAAGCGCGAGATCGCCCACGCGTCGTACTTGTCGAGCTTGTAGACCGGGGCTTCGGCGCGCAGCTTCGCGTAGACCGGCAGCGGGTCTTCCATCACCTCGGCCGAGAACGGGTCGTAGTGGACCATCTTGTATCTCCTACTTCTCGGGGGTGAACGCGAGATTCATGCGCACGCAGGATCGTACCAGCGACGAGCCGACCACGACCGCGCCTTCGTCGTCGGCATAGCGCATGTCGGGGAAGCGGCGCAGCAGCTCCTCGAACGCGACGCGCATCTCCATGCGCGCGAGGTTCGCGCCGAGGCAGAAGTGCGGGCCGAGTCCGAAGCCGAGGTGCAGCGGGTTGCGCTCGACGCGGAACTCGTCGGGCGCCTCGAAGACGTCCTCGTCGCGGTTCGCCGACGGGTAGAGCATCAGGATGCGCTCGCCCTTGCGGATCTGCTTGTCGCCGAGCTTCGTGTCCTGCGTCGCGGTGCGCGCGAACGAGTG
>JALOQG010000226.1 GCA_025453505.1 Myxococcota bacterium
AGCCGAGCAGCCGGGCCGGCGAGCGGCCGAGCAGGCGCAACCCGCCCGAGACGAGTGCCGAGAGCAGCGGCGACTCGAAGGTCAGCGAGAGGTTCTCGCGCATCACCTCGCAGGCGCGGGCCGTGCCGGCTTCCGCGAAGAGCGACTCGGTGACGTCGACGTCGAGTTCGACCGGCACGAACGAGACGCTCGTGGCCTCGTCCAGTGCGCGCACGGTCTCCGGGCGGAGACGACCGCGCACACGAGCGCCGAGCGCAGCGTCGACACGATCCACGGTGTCGAGGCTCGAACGGACGAAGGCAGCGAAGATGCGCGGCTGGCGAGCCATCGCCGCTGCATCGTCACGCCGAGCGGACGACTGAAATCAGGTCTTGAGCTTGCGGTATCCGAAGAGCAGCAGGAGCGAGCCGCCGATCGCGATCGCCAGGCTGCCGATGTTGAAGCCCGACACCGTTCCGAGGCCGAGCTGCGTGGCGAGGAAGCCGCCGACGAAGGCGCCTGCGATGCCGATGAGGATCGTCACGAAGATGCCGCCCGGGTCGTCGCCGGGCATGATCCACTTGGCGAGTGCGCCGACGATGAGACCGAGCAGCAGCCAGGACAAGATTCCCATCGCGAACTCCTTCTCTGCCCCCGGCGGCGAGCATCGCACCGCCACCCCGGGCCGGTCACGCAAAATCTTCTCGGGCACCGGCAGGGGATGTGCAGCACGGGGCATTTTGGCCCCCACGAGTCTCAAGCCCGTCGCGCGAGCGAACCGATGGGTGGAGCATGTCTCCGACTCTGCTCTGCGCCGACCCGAGCACCGACCTCTGCCAGATCCTCTCGCGTGCACTCGGGGCCGACGGCTGTCGCGTCGTCGTGGCCCACGACGGAGAACAGGCGCTCGACGCGCTCCGCAAGAAGATCCCGGATCTCGCCCTGCTCGACCTCGCGCTCCCGCTGCGCGACGGACTCGCGGTGCTCGAGGCGATGCGCACGTCGGCGAGTCCGGCGGCGAGCGTTCCGGTGATCCTCTGGAGCGACACCCCGTCGAGCGCCGACCAGATCGAGCGCGCGCGCAAGCTCGGCGCGTCCGCGCTGCTCCGCAAGCCGGTTCCCCTCGACGCGCTGGTGGCGCGCGTGACGCGGCTGCTCGCACGCGAGGGCGAGGCCCGCAAGGTCGACACGGGTTCGCGTCGCGTGGCGCCACTGCGCGGAACGCTCGAGCGCGTGCCCTTCCCGGCCCTGCTGCACCAGGCGCACGGACTGCGCGCCAACGGCGTGCTCCAGCTCCGCGACGGCGAGAAGCGCAAGGAGGTCGAGCTGCGCGACGGCCGTCCCGCCGCCGTGCGCTCCAACGTGCCGAGCGAACGGCTCGGCGAGTGGCTGCTCCGCTCCGGCCGCATCGAGCCCGCCGTGATCGCGGAATCCGCGCGCCGGCTGCTGCGCGGCGAGGGTCTCCAGGGGCAGATCCTCGTCGGCATGCAGGTGCTCTCCGAGGAAGCGCTCTCGGCGGCGCTGCGCGAGCAGGCCGAGGAGAAGCTGCACGAGATCTTCGAATGGGCGAGCGGGACCTTCTCGCTCGCACTCGGCGCGCAGCTCGCGCGCGCGACGGCGCTGCCGCTCGTGCAGAGCGCCGCCGACGTGATCTGCGCCGGCGTTCGCACGCGCGTCCCGATCGAGCGAATCGACGCCACGCTGCGCCCGCACGGGGGCGCGGTCGTGATCGCGAGCGCGAACCCCTTCTACTCCTTCCAGGAGATCGACCTCGGCGGCGACGAACGCAAGATGCTCGACGCGTGTGCGCGCGGCGTCGCGATGACCGCCGTGCTCGGCAAACCCGAGCGCGTGCGGCGCGCCGCGTATGCGCTGCTCGAGACGGGACTCCTCGAGCTGCGCGACGGCGCGATCTTCCGCAGCGGCGGGCCTGCACCGGTCGTGCGACTGCACGCGGCGGCCGCGCCGCGCCGCGCGCCCGAAGCGGTGGCGACCGCGCCGCCCAAGGAGAAGCCGCACGCGGAGAAGGCGCCCGCGCCGAAGCCCGTCGCCGCGAAGCAGGCGCCCGTCAAGCCGGTGACGATGACCCGATCCGCGACGGCGGCCTTCGTCGCGTCGATTCCGCAGCGTCCCGCACGTCCGACGGCGAACCAGTCGACGCAGTCGATGCTGGAAGATCACTCGCACTTCGCGGCCGATCACGAGCAGCGCGCGGAGCTGACCGCGTTGCTCGAACGGCTCGGCCACCCGAGCCCCTTCCACAAGCTCGGGATCGGGCGCGACGCCTCCGAGGAGGAAATCCGCTCCGCCTACATGCGCCTCGCCAAGGAGACGCACCCGGACCGCTACTCCGCGGCGAGTCAGGCCGCGCGGGATCTCGCCGAGCAGGCGTTCCGCGAAGTGACGCGCGCGTACGAGCTGCTCACGGATCCGGTGCGGCTGGCGAGCTATCGCGAGGATCCGAACCGCGATCGCAAGGAGGCGCAGGCGCTGGAAGAGGCGCAGCGCGCGATCGGCGCCGAGCGCGAGTTCCAGAAGGGCGAGGCGCGGCTCCGCTCGCACGACTGGTCGGGCGCCCTCACCCACTTCGAGCGCGCCGTCGAGATGTATCCCGACGAGGGCGAGTACCTCGCGTACTGCGGCTACGCCTACTACCTGACCCACGGGCATGCGGACGACGTCTTCAAGAAGGCGTTCGCGATGGTGAAGCAGGGCGCGAAGCTCGCCCCCGAGCGCGAGAAGCCGTACCTCTTCCTGGGCCGCCTGTGTCAGGCCGCGGGCCGACTCGAACTCGCCGAGCGCATGTTCACGAAGGCGGTGGAGTGCCGGCCCGATTCGATCGAGGGCCTGCGCGAGCTGCGGCTGCTCCAGATGCGGCGGCCGAAGCAGGGTCTGCTCGGACGTCTGTTGCGTCGGCCGCCCGATAAGACCAAGCGACGCCGTTCGGAGTAGCGCTCGATCAGTGCGCCGCTTCGAGGATGCGGGTGCGCTCGCGCGTCACGTCCACGAGCGGGTCGCGCCGCAGCGCGCCGATCTCCTCCGCGCCGTACGGCGCGAAGTCGGACGGCACGTGCGCGGCGTCGAAGCGGCGCAGCGTCCAGTTGAGCAGCGTCGCGAGCTCCGCATCGGAGAGCGGCGCGTTGGCGACGCCCGGAACGCGGCCCAGATACGCGCGGCCGTCGGGCGTCCCCAGGAAACGTGCGACCTGGTCCGCGAGCCCCGGCACCTTGCCCGGCGTCTCGGCGCCGTCGGCGAGATGGCAGCCCTGGCAGTGGATCACGTAGTTCGTCTCGGGCCCGTACGCGCTCGCGGACGCGGCAAGGAGCACTACGCAGAGTGCGATCGCGGCGCGCATCACGACTCGGTCGCGACGCCCAGCACCAGCGCGACGGTGGACGAGTAGGCGGTGGTCGTCGTTCCCATGCACCAGTTGATGTCGTTCGCCTTGCCGGTGATGTAGACGGGGCGATCGCCCTCGTTGCGGTTGCAGAAGCAGCGGCCGCAGAAGGAGCTGCCGCAGCAGTCGTTGTACGAGATCAGGTAGTCACGGCCGTCCACCGGATTGCGGCAGGTTCCGATCCAGGTGACGCGCGACATCTCGGTGCCCGGTGGACACGTCGTCGCGGTGCCGCCGCAGCACGCCGACAGGAATCCGTCGACCGAGCAGTAGCGCCAGTAGTCGCAGCTCTCGGGATCGCCGCTCTCGGGCGCCGCCGGCTCGCGCGGCGCCGTCGCCTGCGCGGAGGCGCGGGACACCGGCAGCAGCGGGATCGCCGACGCACCGAAGAGCAGCGTCCCGACGCGCCCGAGAAAGCCGCGCCGCGACGTCGTGCGCGCGAGCCGCCGCGACGCGGATTCGAGTAGGCCGTCCACGTCCCGCTTCGCCATCACGCCGCCCCCTTGCTCCGTTCTCGCTGCAACCATTCCTGGATCGACGCCACGCCCTGCGCCTGGGCCTCGAGCAGGCTCTCGAGATGTTCGCGCGAGTTCACGAGCCCCTGCGCGCGTACGATCCCCGCCGCGTCGATCAGCACCGCCCACGGCAGCTTGCCGACGCGATACGCGAGGCCGAGCGGCGCGGACAGCAGGTACGGCAGCGTGATGCGCTCGCGCGCGACGAAGGCCGCGTGCTCGGCGAGGTCGCCGTCGCTCGCGAGCACGACGCGCAGCTGCGCGTCGCGGCCGAGCGACGCGAGCGCGGGCAGCAGCGCCTTGCACACCGGGCAGCTCGGCGAGAGGAAGAAGAGCAGCGTGTCGCGGCCGTCGGGCGACGCATGGCCGACGGCGTGCGCGACGCCGGCGAGATCGATCGCTTCGAGCCGCGGCGCCGCCGCGCCGACCGTCGGCCCTGCCGAGAGCGCCAGCGCACCGGCCGGCCGCACGCGCTCGTGCAGCACGCCGATCTGCCGCACCAGCGCGACGACGACGGCGCCGAGCACCAGCACGGCGACCCACAGCAACGCGTTCGACACGAGGAGCGCTTCGGTCACACGTCCTCCTGCATGCGGTGCAGCGCGGCGGAGTACGCGAGCAGGCCGTGCAGCGCGGTCCAGGCGAGCGCGAGCAGCGTGACGGCCCCTGCGATCGTGAGCACGTCGACGGCTCCGAGCGATCGCTGCGTCGCGCCGCCGAGACACGCGAGCGCGGCGCCGACCAGCAGCGCGTTGCGCGCGAGCAACCAGCCCGAGAGCGGGATGCGCGCCGCCGGGCCGCTGCAGCCACAGTCGATCTCGCGCCGGCCGCGCGCGAGATTGATCGCGATCCCCGTGCCGTAGAGCGTGAAGAGCAGCGCCACCGCGCCGAGCGCGAGACCGCGCAGACCGAGCCCGAGCGGGACGACGAGCGCCAGCGCGAGCGCCGCCTCGAGCGCCGGGAAGGCGCACGCGGCGATCGCCGCGGCGCGCGCCGGCAGGAGCTCGTAGCCCTCGACGGCTGCGCGGAAGCTCGCGAGATCGCGCGCCTTCTGCACGGCCCCCGTGCCGAGCAACAGCGCCAGCGCGCCGCGGAGCACGAGTTCGAGGGCGGGATCCAACAAGCTCGGACCTTCCTACGGAAGCTGGATCAGCGCCGTGGCGACGCCGACCTCGGACACGTCGCGCAGGTGCGCGCCCGTGGTGGCGTCGTAGACCTGCAACGCCGCGGGAAATCCCGACGCCGCGAAGAGCAGCGGCGCGGCGTCCTGCGTGACGACGATGCGCTCCATGCCGTC
>JALOQG010000227.1 GCA_025453505.1 Myxococcota bacterium
AGCCGATCGCGTTGACGGCGAGGGTGCCCCACGGAAAGCCCGTTCCCGCGCGTGCCTGCACCCAGCCGCCCACTTCGTAGCGGAGCAGCGCGCCGAGTCCGCCGCCCATGAACACCAGCAGCCACGTCATGGCGGCGCACTCTAGCCGAGCCAGACGGGGGATCCGCCCGGCTCGCGGCGTCTGCTAACGTGCGCGCCTCACCGCCGAGGCCCGGTGGGTGAATGGCTTAGCCAGCGGACTGCAAATCCGTTTATGCCGGTTCGATTCCGGCCCGGGCCTCCAGTTCCGACTCTCGCCGCTCGCCGTCGGCTCGCTACGCGGGAACGATGGTTGAGCTCCGATCGGGCCCTATGGGCGAGCGGGGATCAGGACGCGTTGCGCGTCGGCTCCAGCCGTTTCCCGTCCTTCGCGAAGATCGGGAAGCTTCCGAGACCGCGACGCTGCGCGAAGAGCTGCCACGCGGTGCGCAGGCAGCCGAGTCCGTAGGTGACCGAGCGCGAGAAGTTGATCGACGACGCTTCGGCGAAGTAGACCGTCGGGCACGAGATCTCGCCGATCGAGAACTCGAAGTACATCACCTGCGCCAGCATCTGGTTGTCGAAGACGAAGTCGTCGGAGTTCTCGAGCAGCGGAAGCGTCTCGAGCACGGCGCGCGAGAATGCGCGATAGCCGGTGTGGAACTCCGAGAGCTTCGACCCCGAGAGCATGTTCTGGGTCATCGTGAGGAAGCGGTTCGACACGTACTTGTAGAGCGGCATGCCGCCCTGTCGCGCACGACCGCCGAGGATGCGCGAGCCGAGCACGACGTCGTAGGGGCCGTCCACGATCATCGCCACCATCGCGGCGATCAGCTTCGGCGTGTACTGATAGTCCGGGTGAAGCATGACGGTGACGTCGGCACCGTGTCGTAGCGCTTCCGTGTAGCAGGTCTTCTGGTTGCCGCCGTAGCCGCGATTCTGGCCGTGGACGAACGTCTTCAAGCCGAGCCGGCGCGCGACCTCGGCGGTCTCGTCGCCGCTCGCGTCGTCCACCACGATGACTTCGTCCACGAGGTCGAGCGGGACTTCGCGCCAGGTCCGCTCGAGGGTTCGCGCCGCGTTGTACGCGGGCATCACGACGACGATCTTGTTCCCGTGGAACATCGGGGCGACTATCCTCGCGGCGCTTCGGGCGCCCGGGTGGCGGAACCGGTAGACGCGGGCGACTTAAAATCGCCGGGCCATTGGCCGTGCAGGTTCGAGTCCTGCCCCGGGCACCAGGAACTCCCCATGGCGGGGATCACCCCAGACTCAGCTGCCGGCGCAGGACGGCGCGCACTTCGTCGATCGCGAGCAGCTCTTCGAGGGCGTCGCGATCGAGGAGCGTGGTGCGCTGGTAGCCGAGTTCGGGCACTTCGAGTTCGAGGCGGAATACCTCGCGCGGCGTCGTGAACACGCGCCGGATCCGCAGGCCGTGCTCGCCCGCGAGGATCTGCGTGCGCAACGAGTCGATCAGCTTGCGCGTGCGGCGCTCGCTGCGCAGCTCGGGCTCCGCAAAATCCTCGTAGGAACGCTGTCGGCTCGCGATCTTGTAACTGCCGGGGGGACGCATGGAGGGCGGAGGATACCCGTCGCTCGCTGGGAGGATCAAGCCGAAAGCGGCGCCGGGTCGGGCGCGACGAGGAATCGTTCGAGGCGCGTCATCTGCTCGGGCGAGCCGCCGAGGAACTCGATCCCGAGACCGCTCGCATCGCTCGGTACACCGATGTCGAGCCGCGCCCACGCGACGCGCGCGATTGCCTCGAAGCCGCGGCCGTCGGGCAGGTCGATCTCGAGCAGCACGCGGCGTCCGGGCGCGAGCGGCTCGCGAGAGCGGATGCGTGCGCCACCGCGCGAGACGTCGGCGACGGTTTCCTCGAACGAGCGGAAGAAGGGCCGGCCGGTGAAACGATCGATCTCGGGGTCGATCGTCGAGAGACGGATCGGCAGCGCGAGCGCGAGGCGCGGATGGCGACGTCTTTCGAGATGGGAGTCGTGGTTCATCGGGAGCCCTCCTGCGGGCGCGCATCGGTGCGACGCGACGGCAGCTTGAGCGCAACGGACCGGCAACGAGAGCGACGTCGCAGCGTGCGTTCGAGCCGCAGATGGCGTCTCAAGCACGCGACGTCAGGGGTCGAAGGAGAGGCAGGGGGAGCAGCGATGGCGGACGCGGTGGCAGGAGACACGAATGCGACGGGCCTGCCTCTCGGCGAAGAGCTGCGCATCGCGCTCGGCGTCGATTCCGGAGAACGCGTGACGCTACGCGCGCGCAACGCGCGCACGCTGCTGCTCGAGCGCCACCGGGCCGGCGACGTCGCGCTCCCGGCCGATCGCGATCTCGCGCTCTGCGCCGATCTGCGTGCCTTCCCGGTGGCCGAAGTCTTCCGCTGGCTTCACGCCGCCGGCAAGTCGGGTCTGCTGCTCTTCGCGAACGAGGATCACGGCAAGACGGTGTGGTTGAATCGCGGCGAGGTCGTGTTCGCGGCATCGAACCAGCGCATCGATCGGCTCGGTCATTCGCTGGTACGCGCGGGCGTTCTCTCGCTCGAACAGCTGCGCGAGGCCGAACGCGGCTACCGGCGCGGCGAGCGCTTCGGCAAGACCCTGGTCGAGCGCGGGCTGCTGACGCCGCGCGCCCTGTGGGCGGGACTCCAGCGCCAGGTGGAGGAGATCGTCCGCTCTCTCTTCTCGTATCGCTCCGGCTCGCTCTTCTTCTGGGACGGCGAGGTACAGCCCGACAACGTGGTGCGGCTCGACCTCCCGACGCAGCGCCTGGTGCAGGAGGGCATGCACTGGAGCGACGAACTCGATCGCTTCGTCGCCGCGTTGGCGGATCCGAGGGTCCGACTCGAGGCGACGCCCGGACGGCGCGAGTCGACGTCCGGGACCGAGCGGCTGCTCTTCGATGCGCTGGCCGAGGAGGCCGCCTTTGCATCGGTGTGTCGGCGCGTCGGGCTCGACGAACCCACGGCGGCTCGCACGCTCCAACTCCTGCATCGTGCCGGTGCGGTGAGGATCCGCAGGAACTCCGAAGACCCCGATCTCACGCAGCGCGTGCGGCGCGACGATCCCGTCGAGCGGCTGCGCACGCAGGTGCGGAACGCAGCGAAGCTGCTCTCGGAGCTCGCCGCACCGATTGTCGCGGCCGAAGGTCCCGGGGCGCTGCGCGAGCGATTCCGTTCCGCGGTCGAGGAGGTCGCCTCGCGACATCCGGGCCTGCTCGCGGGCGTCGAGCCCGGTCCGGATGCCACGCTCGACGTCGATGTCCTGGTCGAGCGCGCGGCCGCGCTGGCGCCCGAGGGTGCCCGCCAGGTGCACGATGCGCTCGACGCGCTGCTCGACTACCTCGAGTTCGAGCTGATGAATCATCCCGGCGTGAAGGACGGCGAGGCGGCGCTCCGTCTGCTCGCCCCGCTGCGCGCTAGCCTGCGCGATTGACTCCTTCCGGATCCGGCTCGCTCCGAGTCGGAAGCGATCCGGATGCCGGAGTGGTCGAGAGGTCGTCCAGGCGTGCGTCCCCGAGTGCGATCCTCCGGCGACGCGTCGCGTCCCGACCGCGAGCTGCTGATCGGCGTCCATCCGGTACGCGAGGCGCTGCGCGCGGGTCGCCGGGTCTTCCACCGCCTCGTGCTCCGCGGGCAGGAGCGCATGCCTCGGCCCGAGCTCGCGCAGCTGATCGAGTCGGCGCGGTCGATCTCCCTGGCGGTAGAGGAATGGGAGCCGGATCGTTTCGAGCGACTCGTACCCCCGGGATTGCCCCATCAGGGGGTGGCGCTCGAGGCGGGACCCCTGCCGGACGTCGAGGTCGCCGAGCTGGGCGCTCGAGCCGGCGCTCGTTCCTGGTTGATCGCGCTGGACGGGATCGAGGACCCGCAGAACCTCGGTGCAATCCTGCGCGTGGCGGAGGCTGCGGGCGTCGCGGGCGCATTGGTGCCCGAGCGCCGGGCCGCGCCGCTGACCCCCGCGGTCGCGCGCGCCAGCGCGGGCGCGCTCGAACACGTGCCCGTCGCGTCGGTGACCAACTTGACCCGTGCGCTCGAAGAGCTCAAACGCGATCACGGCTACTGGGTCCACGCGGCCGACTCGAATGCAGGGGACGACCTCTACCAACTCCCCGACAAGCTGCTCGAGGGGCGCCTCGTCCTCGTCCTCGGAGCGGAGGGGAAGGGGGTCCGGCCCGGCGTCAGGGCGGCGGTGGACGTATTCGTGCACATTCCGATGGCCGGCCGCATCGGATCGCTCAACGTCGCGGCTGCCGCTGCGGTGGTCCTCTTCGAGTGGGGCCGCCGAGCCCGCCTGCGAGACGGGGAGCGGGGTTGAGCGCCTCGGCTGCGGGGCTATAGTGCGCCGATCGCCAAGGTCAAGCTGGCGTAGCTCAACTGGTAGAGCGGCGGATTTGTAATCCGCAGGTTAAGGGTTCGAGTCCCCTCGCCAGCTCCAGACATCTGTCGGGCTGGCCGGTAGATCCCGACCGCATCCGCAGCTCGAGGGGGGCTCGGTCCGGTCTGGCAGCGCAGAAAAAAGAAAGCTCAGCGGCGTTTCCCGAAGACCAACTGCTCGCGACCTCTGGCATGCCCTCGATGCGAAGAGAGCCGGTCGAGCGGCAGTGTGTAGGGCCGCCGCGCGTTTCATTTCCGGGTGTTGCGTCCGTTCGTCGTCTCGCGTCGAGTTCGAGTCGTGGATGGCGGGTCGCCCGGTCGGCGGAGAGGTACCGAAGTGGCTAAACGGGGCAGACTGTAAATCTGCTGGCTAACGCCTACGGAGGTTCGAATCCTCCCCTCTCCACCAAGAAGCAGCGAACAAGAAGGTTTCACGGGCGGGAATAGCTCAGCTGGCTAGAGCACGAGCCTTCCAAGCTCGGGGTCGCGGGTTCGAATCCCGTTTCCCGCTCCAAAGTTGGTCGCTCCAAGGAGTCAGGCCCACGTAGCTCAGTTGGCAGAGCACGTCCTTGGTAAGGACGAGGTCACCGGTTCGATCCCGGTCGTGGGCTCCAGGACGAGGAAGATCCAGACAGCGCAGAGGCGGGACGCGAAAGCGGTTGGACCGCCGCAGAGGAGAAGGATCGATGGGCAAGGCGAAGTTCGAGCGGAACAAGCCGCACGTGAACGTGGGGACGATTGGTCACGTGGACCACGGCAAGACGACGTTGACGGCGGCGATCACG
>JALOQG010000228.1 GCA_025453505.1 Myxococcota bacterium
CCGAGAGCACGGAGACGCTCGAGGCGTTGATCGACATGATCCGACGCGTCGAGGGGGTGACCCGCACCGAGACGATGGTGGTGCTCTCGACGCGCACCGAGCGCACGCGCGTCGCGCTCGACGCCGCCGATGCGGCGCTTCCGCGGCGCCGTCGATCGAGCAAGCCGCGCAGTGGAGACGCGTCGTGAAGACACGGGAGGAGGGCACGATGCAGCGACGCCCCGGACGTCCCGAGGCCCAGGGCCTCTACGATCCCGCCCACGAGCACGACGCCTGTGGCGTCGGCTTCGTCGCGAAGATCGACGGCACGCGCTCGCACGCGCTGGTCCACCAGGGCATCGAGGTGCTGGAGCGTCTCGAGCACCGCGGCGCCTGCGGCTGCGATCCGGAAACCGGCGACGGCGCCGGCATCCTGCTCCAGCTCCCGGATCGCTTCCTGCGCCAGGAAGCGCCGAAGCTCGGCATCGAGCTGCCGCCGGTGGGCGCCTACGCCTCCGGCATGATCTTCCTCGCGCAAGAGGCGGAGACGCGCGCGTGGCAGGAACAGTGCTTCGAGCGCCTCGTGGCGGAGTGTGGTCAGCGCTTCCTCGGCTGGCGCGATGTGCCCGTGAACCCGGATCGCATCGGCTGGCTCTCGCGCGGCGCGATGCCGGTGATCCGACAGGTCTTCGTCGGCGCGGGAGAGGGCCTCGACCCCGACGCCTTCGAGCGCAAGCTCTACGTGATCCGCCGCCTCTTCGAAAGCGCGGCGCGCGCGCACGGCGGGTTCTGCTACGTGCCGAGCCTGTCGAGCCGCACCTTCGTCTTCACCGGCATGCTGATGTCGACGCAGATCGAGCCGTTCTACCCGGATCTCACCGATCCGGCGCTGGAGTCGGCGCTCGCGCTCGTGCACTCGCGCTACAGCACCAACACGTTCCCGACCTGGGATCTCGCCCAGCCGTTCCGCTACATGGCCCACAACGGCGAGATCAACACGCTGCGCGGCAACCGCAACTACATGCGGGCGCGCGAAGGCACGATGCGCTCGTCGCTCTTCGGCGCCGATCTCGCGCGTCTCTATCCGATCATGAAGGACGGCGCGTCGGATTCCGCGCAGTTCGACAACGTGCTCGAGTTCCTGGCGCTGAACGGGCGCGAGTTGCCCGAGGCGATCCTGATGATGATCCCCGAGGCGTGGGAGAACCACGCCGAGATGGATGCCGAGCGCCGCGCCTACTACGAGTACCACTCGTTCCTGATGGAGCCGTGGGACGGCCCCGCCTCGATCGGCTTCACCGACGGCCGCAAGATCGGCGCCGTGCTCGACCGCAACGGGCTGCGTCCGTCGCGCTGGACCGTCACCAAGGACGGCCTCGTCGTGATGGCGTCCGAGACGGGCGTGCTCGACTTCGCTCCGGAGCGCGTGCTCCGCAAGGGCCGCCTGCAACCGGGCCGCATCTTCTTCGTCGATCTCGAAGAGGGTCGCATCGTCGAGGACGAGGAGATCAAGGCCCGCTACATCGCGAAGCATCCCTATCGCGAGTGGGTGGAGACGCATCGCGCGCTGGTGGACGACCTGCCCCGCGCCCCGCTTCCGGCCGAGCTGCGACCGAATCCGGAGCTGCGCTTCCTGCTCCAGCAGGTGTTCGGGTACACCAGCGAGGATCTCAAGTTCCTGCTCGCGCCGATGGTCGCCGACGGCAAGTGGGCGATCGGGTCGATGGGCAACGACGAGGCGCTCGCGTGTCTCTCGGATCGCCCGCGCATGCTCTATCACTACTTCAAGCAGCTCTTCGCGCAGGTGACGAATCCCGCCATGGATTCGATCAACGAGGGCACCGTGATGTCCCTCTACTCGACGCTCGGCGCCGAGAAGAACCTGCTCGACGAGACGCCCGAGCACGCGCGCATCCTGCGCGCCAATCGCCCGATCCTCACGAACGAAGAGCTGGAGCGGATCCGCCAGATCGCGCTGCCCGGCTTCCGCACGCGCACGCTGCCGGCGCTCTTCAAGGTCGGCGAAGCGGGCGAAGGACTGCGCAGCGCGCTCGACACGCTGTGCCGCGAGGCCGCCTCCGCCGTCCGCGAGGGCGTGAACCTGCTGATCCTCTCGGATCGCGGCATCTCGTCCGATCATGCGCCGATCCCGATGCTGATGGCGACCGGCGCCGTGCATCATCACCTGATCCGCGAGGGACTGCGCACGCAGTGCGGGATCCTGTGCGAGACAGGTGAGGCGCGCGACGTCGCGCAATTCGCGCTGCTGATCGGCTACGGCGCGGGTGCGATCAACCCGTACCTGGCGCTCGAGACGATCGAGGAACTGGTGGCCGACGGCACCTACCTGCCGGCGGGCGTGGACGTCGCGAAGGGCGTCAAGAACTATTTGAAGGCCAGCGACAAGGGTCTGCTCAAGACGATGGCCAAGATGGGGATCTCGACGCTGCAGAGCTATCGCGGCGCGCAGATCTTCGAGGCCGTCGGCCTCGATCGCGACGTGGTGGAGCGCTGCTTCAGCGGCACCGCCTCGAAGGTGTCGGGCGTCGGCTACGACGTGATCGCGCGCGAGGTGGCGATGCGTCACGAGCGCGCCTTCCCCGACGACGGCTTCGTCTATCCCGAGCTCGATCCGGGCGGCATCTACCAATGGCGTCGCCGCGGCGAGCGCCACACGTTCAATCCGGACACCGTGTCGAAGCTCCAGCATGCCGTGCGCGAGGCCGACCCCGCGCGTGCCTTCGCCACCTTCAAGGAGTTTTCGAAGGCCGCCAACGACGAGGCCGAACGACTCTGCACGCTGCGCGGGCTCTTCCGTTTCCAGTGGGCGCCGCAGCCGGTTCCACTCGACGAGGTGGAGCCGGCCAGCGAGATCGTGAAGCGCTTCTGCACCGGCGCGATGTCGTACGGCTCGATCTCGATCGAGGCGCACGAGGCGCTCGCGATCGCGATGAATCGGATGGGAGGCCGGAGCAACACGGGCGAGGGTGGCGAAGACCCGGCCCGCTTCATCCCGGATCCCAACGGCGACTCGCGCCGCTCGGCGATCAAGCAGGTCGCTTCGGGACGCTTCGGCGTGACCAGCTGGTATCTCGTGAACGCCGACGAGCTCCAGATCAAGATCGCGCAGGGCGCCAAGCCCGGCGAAGGCGGCGAGCTGCCGGGCCACAAGGTCGATCAGACGATCGCGAAGACGCGCCACTCGACGCCGGGCGTCGGCTTGATCTCGCCGCCGCCGCATCACGACATCTACTCGATCGAGGATCTCGCGCAGCTGATCTACGACCTGAAGAACGCCAATCGGGCGGCGCGCATCTCGGTGAAGCTGGTCGCGGAGACGGGCGTCGGCACGATCGCGGCGGGCGTCGCGAAGGGCAAGGCCGACGGCGTGCTGATTTCCGGACACGACGGTGGTACCGGCGCTTCGCCGCTGGCGTCGATCAAGTACGCAGGTCTGCCGTGGGAGATCGGACTCGCGGAGACGCAGCAGACGCTGGTCATGAACGACCTGCGCGGCCGCATCCGCGTGCAGACCGACGGCGGGCTGAAGACGGGGCGCGACGTCGCGATCGCGGCGCTGCTCGGCGCCGACGAGTTCGGCTTCTCGACCGCGCCGCTCGTCGCGATGGGCTGCATCCTCATGCGCGTGTGCCACCTGAACACGTGTCCGGTGGGCATCGCGACCCAGAACCCGGAGCTGCGCAAGCGCTTCGCGGGTCAGCCCGAGCACGTCGTGCAGTACCTGTTCTTCGTCGCGGAAGAGCTGCGCGAGATCATGGCGAAGCTCGGGATGCGCAAGGTCGAGGAACTGGTCGGCCGCTCCGACCTGCTCGACTGGGATCGCGCGACGAAGCACTGGAAGGCGAAGGGTCTCGACTTCTCGCAGCTGCTCCACAAGCCGGACCTGCCGTACGCCATCCGGCACTGCGCGACGCAGGATCACGGCCTCGACCAGGTGCTCGACGTGAAGCTGCTCGAGATGGCGCGGCCTGCGCTCGAGACCGGCGAGAGGGTCGAGTTGCACCTGCCCATCCGCAACACGAACCGGACCGTCGGCACGATTCTCGGCTCCGAGATCTCGCGCAAGTACGGCGAAGCGGGATTGCCCGAGGACACGATCACGATCCACTTCACGGGATCGGCGGGGCAGAGCTTCGGCGCCTTCGCGCCGCGCGGCATGTCGCTCTGGGCGCACGGCGACACCAATGACTACTGCGGCAAGGGTCTCTCGGGTGCGAAGATCGTCGTGAAGGTGCCGGAGGGCGCGACCTACGACCCGGCGCAGAACATCATCACGGGCAACGTGGCCCTCTACGGCGCGACCGCGGGAGAGGCGTACTTCCAGGGCATTGCGGGCGAGCGCTTCGCGGTGCGCAACAGCGGCGCACAGGCGGTCGTCGAGGGCGTCGGCGATCACGGCTGCGAGTACATGACCGGAGGCCGTGTCGTGATCCTCGGCCCGACGGGCCGGAACTTCGGCGCCGGCATGAGCGGCGGCTTCGCCTACGTGCTCGACCCGGAAGGCTCGTTCCCGACCCGCGTGAATCCCGAGCGCATCGATCTCGAACGCCTGACCGGCGAGGACGAGGAGATCCTCCAGCGCATGGTGCGGCGCCACTATGAGTACACGCGCAGCGAGCGCGCGGAAGAGGTGCTGCGCAAGTGGAACAGCTTCGCGCCGAACTTCGTGAAGGTGTTCCCGAAGGACTTGAAGCTGGCGCTCGACGCGCGCCTGAACGCGAGGACTGGCGATGGGTAAGGTGACGGGATTCCTCGAATTCGGCCGCAAGGACACGCCGTACCGGCCCGTCGAGGAGCGGCTCCACGACTGGCACGAGGTCCAGCAGGATCCGCCGGTCGAGGAGGTCAAGAAGCAGGCGGCGCGCTGCATGGACTGCGGCATCCCGTTCTGCAACGTCGGCTGCCCGCTCGGGAACATCATTCCCGACTGGAACGACTTCGCGTATCGCGACAAATGGCGGGATGCGCTGGCGCGCCTGCACTCGACCAACAACTTCCCGGATTTCACCGGCCTCGTGTGCCCGGCGCCGTGCGAGGCGGCGTGCGTGCTCGGGATCAACCAGGATCCCGTCACGATCAAGCAGATCGAGTGGGAGATCATCCGCCGCGGCTGGGAAGAAGGCTGGGTCGCGCCGGTCCGTCCCGAGCGGCGCAGCGGCCGCTCGGTCGCGGTGGTCGGAT
>JALOQG010000014.1 GCA_025453505.1 Myxococcota bacterium
CGCCTCGACCGGCACTGCGATCCTTCTCCATTACCTGTTGCGGCGGCGCTCCGTGTTCCGGCCGCGGGCAGACCTGGCTCCGCTCGATCCGCCCGTCGCAGCCGCGCCCGTCGCCGAGGCCGCTGCGTCTGATCCCGCACCGCCCGCCGCGCACCGCGCCTCGCCGACGGCGAAGTTCGTGATCGCGGGCACGCTCGGGCTGCTCGGCGTCGCGCTCGTGCTGCATCTGGCACAGGTCCAAGGCACTGCAACGGCCGGACAGATCGCGCGCGACACCTTCGGCGCTTGGTTCCTTCCGGTCTTCATGATCGGCTTGCTGCTGGTCGGGCTCGCCGGCGGGGTGCGCGTCTACGAAGTTGCGATCGAAGGCGCGCGCGAGGCGCTCGAAGTCGCGCTGCGCATCGTCCCGTTCCTCGTGCTGATCCTGGTCGCGATCGCGATGCTGCGCGCGTCGGGCGCGCTCGACGCGCTCGTCGGCGCAATCGACCCGCTGACCAGCCGCATGGGATTCCCCGCCGAGGCGCTGCCCATGGCGATCCTGCGTCCGCTCTCGGGATCCGGCTCCTACGGCCTGATGGTCGAAATGCTGAAGACGCACGGCCCGGACTCGTTCATCGGCATGCTCGTCAGCACGCTCAACGGCTCGACCGAGACGACCTTCTACGTGCTCACGCTGTATCTGGGTGCGGCGCGCATCCGCGACGGGCGCCACGCGCTCTTCTGTTGCCTGGGCGGCGACGTCGCCGGTTTCGC
This sequence comes from Myxococcota bacterium, assembly GCA_025453505.1. Lineage (GTDB taxonomy): Bacteria > Myxococcota_A > UBA9160 > UBA9160 > PR03 > PR03. Next base: position 754 of record JALOQG010000014.1, read on the forward strand.
GATGGCGACGGCCGCGTGCCACTGGTTCTTCGCGCCGTGAGCGTCGCGCCCATCGAGACCGAGATCCGCGCGATCGTCGCAGAGCAGATCGGGGCCGTCGTACGCATCGATGCGATCGCGGGCGCGGGCGTCGGACATCGCCGCTTCTTCCGCGTGACGCTCGCGGCGGATGCGCCGCGCACGCTGATCGCGCGCGTCGATCGCGGCGAGCCGGCACTGGGCGTGTCGCGCGAGCCGCCGCTGGAACCGCTGCGCAGCTTCCTCGAAGCGAACGGCATTCCGGTGCCGCGAAGACTCGGCGGCGACGCGGAGCGGCGCATCGATCTGCTCGAGGATCTCGGTGACGTCTCGCTCGCCGCCGCGGCCGGTGCCGATCCCGCCGCGCGCCGCGCCCTCTACGAAGAAGCCTGCGACTGGATCGTGCGGCTGCAGGCGCTCGCCGATCCGGGCGGCGGCGTACACGCCTTCTCTCGATCGCTCGATGCGAGCCTCTTCGCCCTCAAGGTCGTGCGCTTCTCGACCGCGGGGCTGCGCGCGCTGCTCGGGCGCCCGGCGACCGCCGCGGAGAAAGGTTGCGTGCGCGACGCCTTCGACGCGATCGAGGAGGGGATCGCAGACGCGCCGCGCCGGCTCGCGCACCGCGACTACCAGAGCCGCAACCTGTTGCTGCGGCCCGGCGCCGCCGCGGGCGCGAGGCTCGTATGGATCGATCTGCAGGGCGCCCTGCTGGCGCCGCCCGAGTACGACCTCGTGTGCCTGCTGCGCGACGCGTGCGTGGACCTGCCCGACGCGGAGTGCAGTGGCCTCGCCGAGCGCGTGCGCCCGCGCCTGCCCGACGCGCCCACAGCCGACGCATTCGCGCGTCGCTTCGATCTGCTGACGGTCGCACGCACGGCGAAGGACTTCTCGCTCTGGCACGAGCGCGCGCAGCTCGGCGACCCGGACTGGTTGCGCCTCGCGCCCGCGACCATCGGCTACACCCGGCGCGCGCTCGCGCGCGTGGCGGCGTCCGACGCGCGACTGGCGTCGCTCGCGGACCTGATCGGAGCGCGGGCGTGAGAGCGATGATCCTCGCGGCGGGACTCGGCACCCGCATCCGGCCGCTCTCGGACCTCCGACCGAAGCCGATCCTGCCCGTACGCGGGATCCCGCTCGTCGCGTATCCGCTGGCGTGGCTCGCGGACGTCGGCGTGACCGAGGTCATCCTGAACCTGCACCACATGGCAGCCGCCACGCGTGCGGCCGCCGAGGCGTGGGCGCCGCCGGGCCTGGCGCTGCACTTCTCGGACGAGCCCGCCCTGCTCGGCACGGGCGGCGGCATCCGGCGCGCGGCCGCGTTCCTGCGCGAGAGCGACCCGTCCTTGATCCTCGCCGGCGACATGATCTGCGATTTCGACCTGCACGGCTTCGTCGCGGCGCATCGCGCCCGCGGCGACGCGGCGACCCTGGTGCTGCGCGAGGACCCGCGCGCGGAGCGCTTCGGAACGATCGGCGTGGACGCCGCCGGCTGCGTACGGCGCATCGCGCGCCGCTTCGATCTCGGCGGCGAGAGCGGCGCCGGCGTCTACGTCAACGTGACGGCGGTGTCGCCACGCGCCTTCGACTGGCTGCCCGATCGCGACGTCTTCTCGCATCTCGACGACTGGCTCGCGCCGCCGCTCGCGCGCGGCGCGCGCGACGTGCGCGGCGCGCTGCTGCCGGCCGCGACGTGCCGCTGGGAGCCGGTCGGTACGCCCGGCGAGTACCTCGCGGTGAACCTCGCGCCGCAGAGGCTCTCGTACTTCGACGCCGACGCGCGCGCGCGCGCCGCGGGCGCGCGGCTCGAGCCGGAACTCGTCGTCGGCCCCGGCGCGACGCTCGGCCGCGACGTCTCGCTGCGACGCGTCGTGGTGTGGGACGGCGAGACGGTGCCCGACGGCACGCGCGCGCAGGACGGCGTGTTCGCGGGCGGTGTGTTCCACCGCGTCGCGCCGGATCCCGGCGCAACGGGAGAAGCCTCGTGAAGCTGACCTGCGTGGGCACCAGCGATGCGTTCGGCGCGGGCGGACGCCGCCAGGCCGCGCTCTTCGTCGAGACGGCGGCGGGCGGATTGCTGCTCGACTGCGCTCCGACCACGGGCACGGGTCTCGTCGCGCTCGGCATCCCGCGCGACGCCGTCGACGCGATCGCGATCTCGCACTTCCACGCCGATCACTTCGCCGGCCTGCCGCAGTTCCTGCTCGCGGCGATCTACGAGGACCGGCGCCGCCAGCCGCTCGCGATCGCCGGACCGCGCGGCGTGGAGGCGCGCGTGCGCACGGCGGCCGACGCGGTCGGCTACTCGCTGGCCGGTCGCGCCCTGCCCTTCGCGCTGCGCTTCGTCGAGATCGGCGCGGGAGCAGTCGTCGATCTCGGCGCGGCGCGTCTCGGCGCGTTCGAGACCTTCCACGATCCCGCGTCGTGCCCGCACGGCCTGCGCGTCGAGGCCGACGGTCGCACGCTCGTGTACAGCGGCGACACGGGCTGGTTCGACGCGCTGCCCGACCACGCCCGGGGCGCCGATCTCTTCGTGTGCGAGTGCACCTTCCACGACCCGAGCCCGGTCGTCGAGCACCTCTCGTACGGCGTGCTCGCCGAGCGGCGCGACGCGTTCGAGTGCGGGCGCCTGCTGCTGACGCACCTCGGCTCGGACATGAGCGAGCGCCGCGGCCAGCTCGATCTCGAGACCGCCGACGACGGCCTCGAAATCCGCCTCTAGCTAGCGCTCGCCCTCGGAGCGAGATTTCGGCCCGCCGAGGCACAGCTCGCCGAGCACGGTCGCGCGCGCCGCACCGGTCGTGCGCGGCAGGTGGTTCGGAATGCCGAGCAGCGCGTTGCGCCCCATCAGCGAGAACGCCATCGCCTCGACCGCATCGGCGGGGACGCCGGCGCGGTCCGTCGGCTCGACGCGCGCGCCGGGCAGCGCCGCCGCGAGCGCGTCCATCTGCGCGGGATTGCGTGCGCCGCCGCCGCACACGAGCAGCCGCTGCGGCACGCCGCCGCAGAAGTCGCGACACGCCCGTGCGACGGCCTCGGCGTTGAACGCGACGAGCGTCGCGACGAGGTCGTCGGCCTCGCGGCCGCCGCGCGTCCACTCGGCGAGCAGCGCTTCGCCTTCCGCCCAGCCATAGCGCTCGCGCCCCGTGGACTTCGGCGGCGCGCGGCGCAGGAACTCGTCGTCGAGCAGGCGTGCGAGAAGCGCCGCGTCGACGCGACCGCGGCGTGCGCGCGCGCCGTCGCGGTCCATGCGCTCGCGTCCCTGCGAAGCGCCGCGCACGACGGTGTCGACCAGCGCGTTGGCAGGCCCCACGTCGAAGGCGACCACCGCGTCCGGATCGCCGCCGCGCGGCAGCGCCGTCACGTTCGCGATGCCGCCGAGGTTGAGCACGACGCGGAACTCGTCCGGGTCGGCGAGCGCCGCCCAGTGGAAGAACGGCGCGAGCGGCGCGCCCTCGCCGCCGGCCGCGAGATCGCGCGGGCGGAAGTCGGCGATCGTCGTCACGCCGGTGCGTTCGGCGATCAGCGACGGATCGCCGATCTGCAGCGTCGCGCGCAGCTCCGGGTGATGCGCGACGGTCTGCCCGTGGGAGGCGATCGCGTCCACGTCCGAGAGAGCGACGCCCGCTTCGCGCGCGACGGCCGCCGCCGCTTGCGCGAAGCGCTCGCCGAGCAGCACGTCGAGCGCCGCCAGCTCTCGAAGCACATCCTTGCCATCGAGTCGGCCCGCGGCGAGTGCGTGGACGCGGTCCTGCAAGGCGGCGTCGAAGGCTTGCGCGCAGAAGGCGCGCAGCTGGAAGGGTCGCGGTGCGCCCGCGTCGGGCCATTCGACCAGCGCCGCATCGACGCCGTCCGCCGACGTGCCCGACATCAATCCGATGACTCGCATGCAACCACGATACTCGTCGCTCTCGACGCTCGCCCAGCGCCCCGTGCCGTTACCGCCGAGCCGCACTTCCCGCGTAGCGAGCCACGGGCGAGCGGCGAGACCCAGAACTTGGTTGACACGCGGGTCGACGCCCATAGACTGCGCCCGGTCTTTCCTCCGGAGCCCCCCATGACCCACTCGACCCGCAATCAGGGCGCGCTGATCTGCGCCGGCGCCGGCCTCGCGGCGCTGCTCTTCCTGCTCGGCGTGCTCTCGGGCAGCTACCTCGCGCTCGCGATTCCGGTCGCCCTCCTGGTCTTCGCGGTGCTCGGCCTCGCCTTCTGGGTGGGCTGGACGATCCTCACGGTGCAGGTCGAACCCGAGGCCGAAGTCGCGCCGCCCGCGGCGCAGACCGCGCCGCCGTCGTCCTCGTCGCAGAGCCGCTGAGCCGGCTCGCGAGCCCGGGACCACACGCCTTGCGCATCGCGATGCTCACCTACCGCGGCAACATGTATTGCGGCGGTCAGGGCATCTACACCGCGTATCTCGCGCGCGAGTGGAAGCGCGCCGGCCACGACGTGCACGTGATCGCGGGCCCGCCGCTGCCGTCGCTCGATCCCGGCATCCCGCTGCACGAGATCCCGAACGCCAACGTGTTCGGCTTCCCGATGCCCGAGGTGATCCGCAAGACGCCGGTCCGCCGCCTCTTCGATCCGCTCACCTTCTGGGAGCTCGGCGTTTCGCGCTTCGGCGTGTTCCCCGAGATGCAGACCTTCGGCGCGCGCCTGCTGCTGCGCTGGCGCGCGCTGCAGGCGAAGCACCGCTTCGACGTCGTATTCGACAACCAGTGCCTCTCGTGGGGTCTGCTCGGCATCCAGGCGACCGGCGTGCCGGTCGTGTCGGTGATCCACCACCCGCTGCACCTCGATCGCGAGGCGGACTTCGCGATCGATCCCACCTTCGTGAAGCGCGTCAAGCGCTCGCTCTACTTTCCGCTCTTCATGCAGCAGCAGGTCGCGCCGCGCCTCGCGCGCATCGTGACCGTCAGCGAGGCGTCGCGCGCCGAGATCGAGCGCTGCTTCGGGATCCCCGAGAAGAACGTGGACGTCGTCTACAACGGCACCGACACGGAGCTGTTCCGGCCGCGCCCCGACCAGCGCATCGAGACCGACCTGCTCTTCGTGGGCCGCACCGAGGACCGCAAGAAGGGCATCGGCACGCTCTTGCAGGCGATGGCGCTGCTGCCCGAGCACGTGACGCTGAAGATCGTCGACGGGCGCATCCCCGATCACGGCCTCGTGCCGACGCTGATCCGCAAGTACGGGATCGAGAAGCGCGTCGTGCTCGAGCGGCGCTGGTTCGAGCTCGAGGATCTGATCGCGCAGTACTCGACCGCGCGCATCGCGGTGGTGCCGTCGCATTTCGAGGGCTTCGGCTTCCCGGCGAGCGAAGCGATGGCGTGCGGGCTGCCGGTGATCGCGAACGCGGCCGGCGCGCTGCCGGAAGTGGTCGGCACCGACGGTCACGCAGGACGGCTCGTTCCGACGCGCGATCCGCAGGCCATGGCGGCCGCGATCGCCGACGTGCTCTCCGATCCCACGCGCTGCGCGCAGATGGGCCGCAACGCGCGCGCGCGCGTCGAGAACGTGTTCCGATGGTCCGATGCGGCCGCCCGGCTCGTGGGCGTGTTCGAGGAGGCGATCCGTGCTGCTCACGGTCGATCTCGGACAGCTCGGGGTTAGTCCGGGCGACCGCCTCCTCGACGTCGGCTGCGGCGAGGGGCGTCACTGCTTCGGCGCGCTCGAGCGCGGCGCACGCGTGGTCGGCCTCGATCTCGACACCGAGTCGCTGAAGAAGGGCCACGGCCCGCTGCGCGCGCGCGCAAAGGAGCTGACGCGCTCGGGCGCGATGCTGCGCGGCGACGCCTTCCGGCTGCCCTTCGCAGACGCGAGCTTCGACCGCGCGATCTGCTCCGAGGTGATGGAACACGTGCACGACTACCGCGGCGCCGCGCGCGAACTCGCGCGCGTCGTGCGGCCCGGCGGCACCGCCGCAGTGACGGTGCCGACCGCCACCAGCGAGCACCTCTATCTGCGCCTCGGCGACGACTACTTCGAGTCGCCCGGCGGCCACATCCGGATCTTCCGCCCGCGCGATCTCGCGGACGCGCTGCGCGACGCCGGGCTGCGCCCGACCGGCGTCGGCTTCGCCCACGGCCTGCACACGCCGTACTGGGCGCTGCGCTCGGCGGTCGGGCTTCCCACCTCCGACGGCAACCGGCTCGTGCAGCTCTACCGGCTCTTCCTGATCAAAGCGACGACGTCGCCGTGGCTGGCCTGGTTCGAGGACACGATCCTGAACCGCATCTGCCCGAAGAGCCTCGTGCTCTACGCGAAGAAGGCGGCGTGAGCCGGCCGCTCCGCGTCCTGTTCACCGCGTACCGCGGCAACATGCGCTGCGGCGGCCAGGGCATCTACCTGTGGTTCCTCGCGCGCGAACTCGCGCGGCTCGGCCACCGCGTGGACGTGCTGGTCGGCCCGCCCTACCCCGACCCGATGCCGTTCGCGGACTCGGTGCACGAGCTTCACGACGACCGCTTCTGGGGCAAGTGGTTCCTGCAGGAGTGGTCGTCGTTCTTCCCGCGCGAAAATCCCGCGGCGGTGCTCTCGCCGCTGCGGTTCTACGAACTCGGCGCGAGCCGCATGGGATTCTTTCCGGAGCCGGCGGCCTTCAGCGTGCGCGCGTTCCGCGAGATCGCGCGGCGTCTGCGAGGCGGCGTCCGCTGGGACGTCGTGCACGACGTGCAGTGTCTCGGCTGGGGTCTGCTCGGCGTGCGCGCACTCGGCCTGCCGGTGCTCTCGACCGTGCACCACCCGCTCACGGTGGACCGGCGCGCGTCGTTCCGCCGCGATCGCTCGCTGCGCGAGGCGGTCGGCACCGTCGAGTTCCACCCCGTCGGCATGCAGCGCTTCGTCGCGCGGCGCCTCGACGCGATCGTCACCTCGTCGCACGCGAGCGCCGCCACGATCCGGCGCGACTTCGCGATCGCCCCCGAGCGGCTGCACATGCTCGGTAACGGGCTCGACACCGAGCTGTTCTCGCCGGACGCGTCGGTCGCGCGCGTGCCCGGCGAGATCCTGTGCATCGGCCGCACCTCGGATCCGAACAAGGGCGTCGCGTTCCTCGTGCGCGCGCTCGCGAAGCTGCCCGCCGGTACGCACCTGACGCTCGTCGACGAAGATCATCCGCTGCACGACGCGCGCAAGCTGGCGCGTTCGCTCGGCGTCGAGGAGCGGCTCACGATCACGGGCCGCGTCGAGACCGACGAACTGGTGCGGCTGTACCGGCGCGCGTCGATCGTCGCGGTGCCGTCGCTCTACGAAGGCTTCGGACTGCCGGCGACCGAGGCGATGGCCTGCGGTGCGCCCGTCGTGGCGAGCGCCGCCGGCGCACTGCCCGAGGTGATGGAGACGGGCGGTGGCGGCATCCTGGTGCCGCCCGGCGATCCCGATGCGCTCGCGAAGGCGATCGCGACGCTGCTCGAGCAGCCCGAAGCGCGCGCGCGGCTCGGAGCCGAATCGCGGCCGCGCGTGGTCGAGGCGTACTCGTGGCCACGCATCGCGCAGCGCACGGCGTCGCTCTACGCGGCGCTCCGGGATGTCCGAGGCCGTCCGACCAGCACCACGACGTCGGCCAGCTCGGGCGAACGCTCGGCCCACGCATCGAGCCACTGAAGCGCGCGCTGCGCCACGCCTTCGGGCAGACGTCCGGTCGCGCGTGTCCACGGCCCGAACCCCCAGCCCATCGAAACGCCGATCACGCGGTCGAGATCGACGAAGCGCGCCGCCTGCTCGCGCATCAGGTCCACGTCGTAGCGCGTGAAGTGATCGGCCGGCACGTCGTAGTGTCGGCGCCCGCGGCCGGGCGGCCGTCCGCGCCACGTCGCGACCGCGTCCTGCCAGCGCGCCAGCCGGCACGCGATCGACTCGAAGTTCGCGATCGCGAGCACGACGCGTCCGCCCGGCCGTACGACGCGCGCCATCTCGCCGATCGCGAGCTCGGGGCGGTCGAAGTGGTCGATGGCCCCCTTGCAGAGCGCCGCGTCGAAGCAGGCCGAGCGGAACGGCAGCGCGTCCGACCAGCCGCGCACCCACGTCGCGGAGCCGTGGCCCGCCGCACCCGCGGCCGACTGCTTCTCCGAGACGAGTCGCGCCCAGGCCGTCATGCGCGCCGACGGCTCCGCGCCGACCACCCACGCGCCGCGCGCCGCGAGCGCGAGCGAGTCCTGCCCGAAGCCGCTCGCGACGTCGAGGATGCGACGCCCCGGTCCGGGCTCGGCGCACGCGAGCGTGACTTCGGTCATGCGCTCGAAGAGGAAATTGCTGTCGCGCGTCGTCCCGGTCGGGATGACGTCGCTCATGTCGCGATCGAGGTCTACGACGCGCATCGGGAGCGCAACGTAGGACAGGGGTCGCGCCGGTCGAGGCGGTTCGCTGGCAAGGAGCGCGAGCGACGGCGTACTTCCCGTACGCCGAGCGAAGTGCGACGCCGCCAGCGGGCCGGATCGGCCGGTCAGAAGCGGCCGGCGACGTGGTTCTCGAGCAGCTCGGCGAGGCCCGGATCGACGGCTTCGAAGCGCACGCCCGCGCGTCCGTCCGTGGCCCACGCCACGGCGCCCTCGAGTTCGAGCGGCAGGGAGATTCCGGGCAGTGCGAACTCGCAGATGACCGCGTCGCGCAGGGCGAGGGCGTCGCCCTGCACCTCGATGCCGATCCCGCCGCGCGCGAGATCGCGCGCCGACGCGAGCCGGCGTCCCCCGTTCACGCGCAGCTCGACCCAACCGTCGAACGCCGTGCGAGGTCCCCTGCGTTGCTCGGTCTCCACTCGCCCTCCTCTCGCGGAGCGCCTCGAAGCGCTGCCGGTCGAACCTCCACCCGGACTTTCTGCAGGAACCCGATGCAAGATCCGTGCTGCGCCCTCGCAACGGCTTCGGCTGGGGAACCGCCCCGGTTCGGGGTCACCTGGCGCTGGGGAATCGCAGGGACGCGTCTATCCTGTCTCGTCGATGGGGAAAAGCTTTCCTTCTGATGGAAACGCAGTTCCGCCCGCACCGGCTCCCGCGAGCTCCGGCGGCGTCGCACTCGACCGGATCGCCTCCTTCCGCGTCACCTACGTCGCGATCCTCGCCTTCGTCCTGCTCTACGTGTTCAGCGTGAAGGGCGCCGAGCAATTGCTCACGCGTCGCTTCGACGCGAACGTGGCGGCGGCCATCCAGGTCGACCCCGCCGCCGGACCGATCCTCGACCAGATTCACGACCGCGTGGAGAAGGTGAAGCAATCCGCGTGGATCCGCGTGGGGGGCGTACGCGTCACCGCGATCGTGATCGGCGCCGATGGCCAACCCGTCTACGCCGGGGGCCGCCGCATTCCGAGCCCGATGCCGGGCGATCCGCTGGCCGAGGCGCAGCGGCTGCTGCCGGCCTCGGCCGACGTGGTCGTGTCGGTGCCGCACAACTCGCTCGTCGCCAACACGGTGCTGATCGCGTACGCCGCGCTGCTGATCCAGACCCTCTTCCTCTACGACCGGCGTCGCCAGCGCCTCGAGGACGAGCGCTTCGGCGTCGCGCTGCGCGCCCGCGAAGAGACGGCGGCGCGCGCGGCCCGCATCGAGGCGGAGCTGGCGAGCCTCTCGGAGCAGGTCGAGGAGCGCATCGAGGCGGAGGTCTCCGAAGAGATGGCGTCGCTGCGATCCGAGCGCGCGCAGCTCCAGGAGAAGCTCGACGGACTCGCGCGACGCGAGACGGAGCTGCGCAGCCGCGCGGGACAGCTGCAGCAGGCGCTGGTCTCCGAGCGCTCGGGTCTCGAGGAGATGCTCGACGAAGCGCTCGGCGACCTCGCCCGCAAGGACGAGGAGCTGCGCAGCCTGCAGGAGAAGCTGAAGGGAGCCGAGAAGGCGAAGCCGCTCGCCGCGCCGCGCGCGCGCGACGTCGACCTGCTCGCCCAGCGATTGCGCACGCTCTACAAGAACGTCGAGTTCGACGATCACGCGATCGCCGATCTGATCGCGCTGCGCGACGAATCGATGAAGCTGCGCGCCGAAGAAGAGATCAAGCGCCTCTCCGACGACGTCGAGACGGCGACGGTGCGGCGCAAGGTCGGCGGCCTGCCCTCGCATCTCACGATCTTCGAGCTCGGCTTCGCGGGCAAGGGCCGTATCTACTACACGCCCGGGCGTCAGCGACGCCACCGCGTGCTGGCCGTCGGCGCGAAGAACTCCCAGAAGACGGACCTCGAGTACTTGAGCCGCCTGCCGAGGGAGTGAGCGTCAGGCCTTGGCGAGCACCTCGCGCAGGATGCGCTTGAGGTCGGCGTCGTCCCAGGGCTTCGGGATCAGGGCGACGACGCCGAGCGCGGCGAGCCGCTCCGGCGGGATCTCGTCGGGCCAGCCCGAGATCAACAGACGCGCGGCGGCCGGACGCAGGCGCGCGGCCGCGTCGAGCACCTCGAGCCCGCTGATGCGCGGCATCTTGTGATCGGAGAGCACCGCATCGATCGGCTCCTCACGGAGCAGTCGCAGTGCCTCGTCGGGCGTTCCCGCCGTGAGAACGCGCCAGCCTTCGCGACGCAGGGAGCGCTGGAGCGCGGACAGGATGCGCGCCTCGTCGTCCACGACGAGCAGCGTCGGCGGGTTCAAGTCTGCGCGCCGCCCTGCTTGGGCAGGAAGACCTCGAACACGGTGCCGCCGCCCGCACGCGACGCCGCGCGGATCGTCCCGCCGTGCCGACGCACGATCTCGAACGAGGTCGAGAGCCCGAGCCCGGTTCCCTCGCCGACTTCCTTGGTGGTGAAGAACGGCTCGAAGATGCGATCCGCGTGCTCGGGCGCGATGCCGACGCCGTCGTCCTCGACCGACACCAGCACGCCGTCGTCCGCGATCGCGGTGCGGATCACGATCTCGCCGCCACCCGGCGCCCCGCGCGTGCCGATCGCCTGGTAGGCGTTGACGAGCAGGTTCATGAACACCTGCTCGAGCTGCTTCGGGTGGCAGCGCACCGGCGGCAGCGCGCCGTACTCCTTCCGCAACACCACGCTGTGCTTCATCATCGTCCACACGATGTGCGCCGTGGAGTCGAGACAGCGGTTCAGGTCCGCCTCGATCCACTCGCCGTCGTCGCGGTGCGCGAACGCGCGCAGATCCTGCACGATGTGGCGGATCCGTTCGGACCCCTCCTGCGACTCGCGAATGGCCTGGCCGAAGTCGGCGAGCAGCGCGTCGGCATCGAGCTCGCGGGCCAGCGCCGTGAAGCGGTCGGGGCCTTCCCGTGCGGCGTCCAACAACTTCGCGACGTCCGCGAGGTACTCCTCCATCTGCGCCAGGTTCGCGTGCACGAAGCCCATCGGGTTGTTGATCTCGTGCGCGACGCCCGCCGCGAGCCGGCCCAGCGACGCCATCTTCTCCGTGTGCAGCACCTGCGTCTGGAGCTGCACCAGCGCCGAGACGTCGGAGAAGTTGACGACGGCGCCGAGCTGCGTTCCGTCCGGGTCGAGGAGCGGCGACGACGAGATTGCGACCGGCACGCTGCGGCCGTCGGCGCGCAGCACGACGCCTTCGACGCCCTGGGCGCGCGCGCCGCTGCGCAACGTCCGCGCGACGCAGCCGTCGCCCAGCGCCGCCGCACCGAACCACTCCGCGATCGGGCGGCCCGCGAGGCCGCTCGCCGCGACGCCGAGGATCTGCTCGGCCATCGGGTTCGCGACGGCCACGCAGCCGGCGTCGTCGAGCACCACGAGCCCGCTGTACATGTTCTGGATGATGTTCTCGAGATAGCTGCGCAGGTCGCGGATGCGCTGGCGCACGGCCTGCCGCGCGCTGCGCGCGCGCCAGACGCGGATCTGTTCGAGCGCGACGGCCGGCAACACTTCGGCGTAGTCCTCGCTCGCGGTGACGCAGTCCGAGGCGCCGGCGTTGAAGAGTGCGAGCGCCGCATCCGCGCCGACCTCGTCCGTGACGACCACGACCGGCGGACCGGTGCGGCGCAGCGCAGTGATCACCCGCTCCGCCTGCGCCCCGAGCGCGTGATCGACCACGACCAGATCGGCGCTGCCGCGCGCCAGCGCCAGGGCGTCCGCGGCGTCGTGCACGATCTCGATGCGCACGCCGCGTCCGATGCGGCGCAGCGCTTCGGCCGTCCCGAGCGAAGCGGCGCCGCGGCGCCCGGCGGGCTCGGCGACGACGATGCGAACCGGCTCTTTCGATTGGCCCACCGGACGACTCCGCACCTCGCGCCGCGGCAGGACCGCAGGCGCTGCATTCGGGGTCACGGGGGGCGGCGGGAACCTATCCGATCAGCCGACCTCGACCAAGCCCGCTTCGGGTTGACCCGGAACGCGAAGCCCGTGCTTGCCGAGCTTGCGGTAGAAGGTGCTGCGTCCGATGCCGAGCCTGCGTGCGGCGTCGGTCGCAGAGCCGCCCGCCTCGCGCAGCGCACGCTCGAGCGCACTGCGCTCGTAGGCATCGAGCGAGAGCGGCAGGTTCGCGAGTTCGGGGGCGTCGTCACGCGTCCGCGCGGGCGCGGTCGTGCGACGGTTGCGGCCGAGCGGAAGATCCGCGGCACGCAGCCACGGACCGCGCGCCAGCGCCAGCGCCGACTCGAGCACGTTCTCGAGCTCGCGCACGTTGCCCGGCCAGTCGTGGGCGAGCAGGTGCGCGAACGCATCCTCGCCGATGCCTTCGACCGGCGAGCCGGCGCGCCGCTTCTCGTCGAGGAAGTGCTGCACGAGCAGCGGGACGTCCTCCATGCGCTCGCGCAGCGGCGGAATCTCGATGCGCACGACGTTCAGCCGGTAGAAGAGGTCCATGCGAAAGCGATTGGTGTCGACCATCGCAGCGAGATCGCGATGCGTCGCGGAGACCACGCGCAGATCGACCGGCACCGGGTTGGATCCGCCGACCGGCCGCACCTCCTTGTGCTGCAGGGCGCGCAGCAGCTTGGCCTGCATCGCCAGCGGCAGCTCGCCGATCTCGTCGAGAAAGAGCGTGCCTCCGTGCGCCATGCGGAACAGGCCCGGCGCGCCGACCGCGCCCGTGAAGGCGCCGCGCTCGTGGCCAAAGAGTTCGCTCTCGATGATCGACTCGGGCAACGCGCCGCAGTCGACCGGTACGAAGGGGCCCGCGTGGCGCCGGCTGCTGGCGTGGATCGCACGCGCGACCAGCTCCTTGCCGGTGCCGCTCTCGCCCTGGATCAAGACGTGGCTCTCGTTGTGGCGCAGGCTCTCGATGGTGCGCGCCAGTCGCCGCATCGCGGGCGAGTGACCGACCAGACCGGGCGCACGCGCCTGGTCGCCGAGCCGCTCCTCGAGCTCCCGGTTGCGCCGCAGCAGACGCCGGCGCTCGATCGCCTTCTGCACCGTGGTGCGCACCCGATGCACGTCGTCGAAGGGCTTGGCGAGATAGTCGAATGCGCCGCGCCGCATGCAGCCGACCGCGCTCTCGATGCTGGCGTGGCCGGTCATCACGACGCACTCGATCTCGGCGTGCTCGCGCTTGATGCGATCGAGCAGCTCGAGGCCGCTGGCCGAGCCGATGAAGAGGTCGAGCAACGCGACGTCGAGATCCGGGTCGTGCAGCGTCGCTTCGGCGGCCTCGGGGCTCTCGGCGAGCACGAGCCGGTGCCCGTCCTCACGCAGGATCCGGCCGAGCGCGCGCAGCATGAGCGGCTCGTCGTCCACGACCAGCACGAAGCCGGGCGCGGGTTCCGGGCGATTCGATCGATTGCGCAGCACGGCGGCAGATTGGGAACGGCTCATGCTCGCCCTATCGGTCCCGGATCTGGGACGCTTGAGCGTCCAAACGCGTGCCGGCCGGTTGAAGCGGCGGGTTCGCCGCCTACAATGCCCGACGCCCCCCTCCGCTCCCGCGGAGGAACCCAGATTTGCGTCGCTCCCAGGTCCTCGTCGTAGACGACGAAGAACTCTATCGCCGTGCGCTCGAGCGCATCCTCGGGCGCTGTGGCTACGGCGTCACCACGGCGCGCGACGCGACCGAGGCGATGGCGGCGGTCGCCGCCGAGCCGCTCGATCTCGTGCTCTGCGACGTGCGCATGCCCGGCATCAGCGGACTCGAGCTGGTGCGGCAGATCCACGACGTGGATCCCGACCTGCCGTGCATCGTGATGACCGGCTACGACTCGGTCGAGCATTCGGTGGAAGCGCTGCGGGCCGGTGCCTTCTGGTACCTGAACAAGCCCTTCGAAGGGTCGCTCGACGTGGTGCGACGCCTGGTCGAGCAGGCGATCGAGCATCGCCGCCTGCGCGCCGAGAATCGCGCCCTGCACTCCCAGCTCCGCTCCCGCTATCGCTTCGACAACGTGATCGGCCAGAGCCCCGCCCTGCGCGGCGTGCTCGGGCTGGTGGACAAGGTGGCCGAGAGCGACAGCACGGTCCTGATCACCGGCGAGAGCGGCACCGGCAAGGAGCTGATCGCGCGAGCGATCCACTACAACAGCCGCCGCTCCGATCGCATCATGGTCTCGCTGAACTGCGGCGCGATCCCGGAAGAGCTGCTCGAGTCCGAGCTCTTCGGGCACATGAAGGGCGCCTTCACCAACGCCGTCGAGAAGCGCGAGGGCCGCTTCGCGGCCGCCGACGGGGGCACGATCTTCCTCGACGAGATCGGCGACATGAGCCCGAACCTGCAGGTCAAGCTGCTGCGCGTGCTGCAGGACCGCAGCTTCGAGCCGGTCGGATCGAGCAAGACGATCCGGGTGGACGTGCGCGTGATCGCGGCCACCAACCAGAATCTCGAGGAGGCGATCCGGCGCGGCGCGTTCCGCGAGGACCTCTTCTACCGCCTCAACGTGATCCCGATCGAGGTCCCGCCGCTGCGCCGTCGGCGCGAGGACATCCCGTTGCTCGTGGCGCACTTCCTCGAGCGCATGAACGTCGACAAGGCGCGCAAGGTCGACGGGATCAGCGACGCCGCGCTCGCGCGACTCGTCGAGCACGAGTGGCCCGGCAACGTGCGCGAGCTGGAGAACCTGATCGAGCGCATGGTGGTGTTGCGCGGGGAAGGCACCCTCGACCTCGAAGACCTGCCGCCCGCCCTGCGCGGCGGCGCTGCGCCCGTCGCGTCGCTCGCCGCGCCCGCGCTCGGGCCCGACGGCGTCGACTTCAACGCGGTCGTCGACCATCTCGAGACCTCGCTCATCGCACAGGCGCTCGAACGCACGGGCGGCAACAAGAACCGGGCGGCGCAACTGCTCGGTCTCAACCGCACCACGCTGATCGAGAAGATCAAGAAGAAGGGACTCGAGCCGACGCCGAGTCCCGCGCCCGACCCGACGCCGCTGCGCGGAGTGTCGATCCCGTAACCCGGTTCGAACGGCGAGCGTCGACACTCTGACGCTCACGGGCGGTCCCGGGCGCCGCCGCCGCCACGGGCGGCAGCGCGCGTGCCGCATGCCGGCTTTCTTCCGCGTCGCGCGAACGGCGACAAACCCCTTCGAGATCCATCACTTCCGCGCGATCGCCGCGAGCAGCCGATCCGTTGGTGCGTCGCATTCGCGTGAATCCCGCCGTCATTCCCGTTTTTGGCACGTGCCGTGCTCTTTCGGCGCATCGCGATGGCAGCCAGCCGGCAAAGGTCCGGCGCGGGGGTGCAACCGGCGACATGGAGGGGGACGAGAACACCATGGAAACGATGCTGCGCGAGGCGAAGGAAGACTCTCACGAGATCACGGCGACGATGAAGGAGCAGATCGTGCTCGAGCACGCGCCGTTGATCCGGTACATCGTCAACCGCATCGCCGTGCGGCTCCCCTCCCACATCGATCTCGACGATCTGCACAACACGGGCGTGATCGGCCTGATGGACGCGATCGAGAAGTACGACCCCGAGAAGAACTGCAAGTTCAAGACCTACGCCGAGTTCCGCATCAAGGGCGCGATCCTCGACCAGCTCCGCTCGCTCGACTGGGTGCCGCGCAGCGTGCGCCAGAAGGGCCGCCGCCTCGAGCGCGCCTACGGCGAAGTGGAGCAGCGGCTCGGCCGCTCGGCGAGCGAAGAGGAGGTCGCGGACTCGCTCGGTCTCCAGATCGAAAAGTTCCACGAGTTGCTCAATCAGGTGCGCGGCGTGTCGCTCGTGAACCTCGAAGAGCTGCGCGGCGCCGGCGCCGACGGCGAGCGCACCGGCTCGTACGCGGACATCGTCGAGGACATCCACTCCGAGAATCCCTACTCGGCGCTGAAGCAGCAGGAGTCGCGGCGCGTGGTCGCCGAGACGATCGGATCGCTCCCGGACAAGGAGCGCCTCGTCCTCACGCTCTACTACTACGAAGACCTGAACATGAAAGAGATCGGCACGATCCTCGGGATCACCGAATCCCGCGTGTGCCAGATCCACACCAAGGCCGTCGGCCGCCTCCGCTCGAAGCTCAAGAGCCTGACGGAGCGCTGAGGTCCGCTCGAAGCGCCCGCTCGCAGCCACGCGCAGGGTACAGCCCATGCAAGCGGAGCCGCCGTCCCCGGCGGCGTAGCGCGCAGCGAGCCGAAGGCGAGCGAAGCCCATCAGGCTCGCAGTGGAGGCTTGGCAGCGTCATCGAA
>JALOQG010000229.1 GCA_025453505.1 Myxococcota bacterium
GGACGGCGAGATCGACTGGGTCGCGGCGTCACCGGACGGCGTCGCCTGGGTGGTACTCGTCGAGGCGGGATCGGGCGGCGCGGCGCTGCTCGAACGAGGGCTGGTCCAGCGTGCCTGGGTGGGACGCCGCCTGCGCGACTGGTGCAAGCTCGCGCCCGGTCTATCGCTGCGGCCGGATCTGCCCACGCGCGCACTGCTGATCGCCCGCGACTTCCCGCGCTCGACGCAGCTCGCGGCGCGCGAGGCCGCCGGAGAGGAGATCGCACTCGCGCGCTGGAACGGGGAGCCCGAGCGCCCGGGCCTCGAACCGCTCCCTGCCCTGCCCCGTCCGCGTCGCGAAGCCGAGCCCTCGCCCGCGCGACTCGTGTCGGTCTTCCGCAGCGGGCTCACCGACGCCGACCTCGCCCACTGAATCGACCTCGGGCCGCACGAGAGCGCGTTTGGGGGGACTGATCCGCTCGAAGTCCCTTCCCCGGGGACGAAGTGACGAAAATTCGTCCACCGGTGACGTTTTTTGACACCTGACCGAGTCCGCTCGCCACTCCCTCACGGGGGGTGAGCGCCTGAAGGGATCCGTAGCCGGAACCCTCCAGGTACAGAGCCCGGGGCGGACCGTTCGCCCCAATGGATACCTCGGGAAGGGGGATGGTCTTGGCAGCTACGTCGCTGGCTAGCTCCGCGCTGAGCAGCACCTGTCCGGTCGCGGACGAAGTCCTGGTCGAGCGGATCCGCTCGGGAGATCGGGACGCTTTCACCGAACTGTACGGACGCTACTTCACTCGCATCTTCCACTTCGTCGCCCGCCGGATGCGCAACCGGGCGGACGCGGAAGAGACCGTTCAAGAAGTCTTCGTGAACGTCTTCGCGTCGATCGACTCGTTCCGCGGGGAGGCGCCCTTCGGCGCCTGGGTCTTCGGACTCACGCGACGCACCGTCGCGGGCCGCTTCAAGAAGCGCGTTCCGAATCTCGTTCCGCTCGGGGACGACGAGGTCGAGAGCGGCTTCCACGGCATCGCGCGCGAGCCGAATCCTCACGAGGCCTACGAGTACAGCGAGCGGCTCTCGCGCATCGAGGACGCCGTCGTCTCGGATCTCTCCGACGAGCAGCGCCAGCTCTTCGAGCTGCACCACATCGAGCATCGATCGATCCAGGAGATCGCCGGCCTCTTATCGAAGAGCGAGGACGCGGTGAAGTCGCACCTGTATCGCGCCCGCAAGGTCTTGCTGGCTCGCTGACCGAACACCACGCGCAAAGCACCCACGGCGGGCGAGGCCTCACGGCCTCGCCCGTTTCGTTTCCGGGCTTCGTCTTTCGGGAACCTGCCGATAGACTGCGAGGCCATGATCGAAGCCTCCGCCGAGTCCCCCGCCCTCTGGATGCGCGACGTGCGACCGCCCGCCGCCGCACCGGCGCTGCGCGCGACCGCATTCGAGTACTCGAGCCGCGGCGACCGCGTCCCGGGCATGCTCCTGCTGCCCGCCGACGGCGCCGGACCGTTTCCGCTCGCGCTCGTGCAGCACGGCGCCGGCGGGTCGAAGGACGCCGCGTACCTCGACGCCGTGCGGCTGCGCTGGGTCGAGCGCGGCATCGCCGTCGCGTCGATCGACTTCCCGCTCCATGGCGAGCGCGCGTCGGCGAAGCTCACCGAGCAGCTGCTGGCGATGTTGGGCCCCGGAACGCGACCCTCCGCCGACGCCGTCGCGCTCTTCGGCGAGTTCGCGCGCCAGTCGATCGCCGACCTCGCACGGGCCGTCGATGTCCTCGGCTCGCTGCCGGAGATCGACGCAGAGCGGGTCGCGTACGTCGGATTCAGCCTCGGCGCGATCCTCGGCTCGCTCTACGTGCCCTACGACCCGCGCGTGCGGGCGGCCGTCCTGGCGGTCGGCGGCGCGGGAATCGGCCCGGCGTCGATCGATCCGACCGCACACATCGGACGCTTCGCGCCGCGTCCCCTGCTGCTCGTGAACGCGTCGCGCGACGAGCGCATTCCGCGCCGGGCGGCCGAGGCACTGCACGCGGCCGCGGGGGATCCGAAGGAGATCGAGTGGTTCGACGCGGGCCACACCGACCTTCCGGGTGCGGCTCTCAAACGGATGTGGAGCTTCCTCGCGACGCACCTTCGCGTCGCGTAGCGGCCTCGCGGCTACTCGAACTCGGCGATCCGCGCGAGCACGGCGTCGCGCCGCTGCGCCATCGCGATCGGATCCGCCGCCTCCAGGTTGAGACGCACGACCGGCTCGGTGTTCGACGCGCGCACGTTGAACCACCATTCCGGATAGCGGATCAGCAGCCCGTCGAGCTTCGAGATCTCGGCCTTGCCGGCATGATCGGTCTCGAGCGCAGCCAGCAGCTTCGGGATGTCGGAGACATGGCGGTTGATCTCGCCGCTCGCGGCATAGCGCCGAAGCGGCGCGACCAGCTCCGAGAGCGGCCGGCCGGTCTCGGCCAGTACGTCGAGCAGCGCGACGAACGCGGCCGTGCCGTCGTCGTGCACGAGCGTCGGGCTGAAGCGGAAGTAGAAGTGACCCGACAGCTCGCCCGCGAAGACTGCGCCGGATTCGCGCATCTGAGCCTTGATGAAGGCATGGCCCACGCGACACATCTCGGGAACGCCACCGGCCTCGGCGATCGCCTCCGCCGTCGCACGGCTCGAGCGCAGGTCGTAGAGCACGCGGCCGCCCGGTCGCTGGCGCAGCACCGCGCGCGCCAGCAGGCCGGTCATCAAATCCGCCGAGACGGGCTCGCCGAGTTCGTCGACGAACATGGCGCGGTCGCCGTCGCCATCGAAGGCGACACCGAGCTGTGCGCCGCTCCTCTTCACCGCAGCGATCACGTCGTCGAGATTCTCGCGCTTGAGCGGGTCGGCCTCGTGGTTCGGAAAGGTCCCGTCGGGCTCGAAGTAGAGGCGCTCGACTTCGAGCGGAAGCTCGGGAAGCAGGGCCTCGAGGCCGATCGAGGACATTCCGTTGCCACAATCGATCGCGACGCGCAGGTTCGGGCAGCGCTCGCCGAGCGATCGTACGTGGCGCACGTAGCCCGCGAGGACTTCGCTGCGTTCGACCGTGCCGCGCGTCGCCCGGGGCGGGCCCGCGATGCCGGCGGCCAGCGCCTCGATCTCCTTCAGGCCGGTGTCGCCGCCGATCGGGATCGCGTGCTCACGGCAGATCTTCATGCCGTTGTAGCGACCCGGGTTGTGCGAGGCGGTGATCATCACGCCTCCGCACAGACCGTGGGCCTCGATCGCGAAATACAGCATCGGCGAGGACACGAGTCCGATGTCGACGACCGAAACGCCTTCGTCGTTGAGACCGCGAACCAGCGCCTCCGAGAGTTCCGGCGAACTCGCCCGTGCATCTCGACCGACCGCGACCCGGTCGCCGCCGAGGAAGCGCGCGATGGCTCGACCGATGCGGTACACGTGCTCCGTGCGCAACTCGTCGGGAAACACGCCGCGCACGTCGTAGGCTTTGAAGATCGACATGGCGGACGAGCTTAGGGACTTCCCGAGGCGTTTTGGAGCATCTCGCCGACGCTCCGGTCGCGCGGCCCCACGCTCCGGTTGACCGGGCGAAGTGCGAGAGGCACTCTTTCGCCGTCGTCGACGGGGGACATGCCGTGTTCGGCCTTGGCGCCACCGAGCTTCTCATCATCCTGGGCATCGTCGTGCTGCTCTTCGGCGCGCGACGCTTGCCGGAGATCGGCTCGGGGCTCGGCAAGGCGATCAAGAACTTCAAGACGGGCGTGTCGGGCAAGGACGAGATCGACGTGACGCCCGAGAAGCCCGACGAGATCTCGGGCCGCGGCGGTTCTTCGAAACCGTAGCGCGGTCACGATTGCGCCGGCGGCGCACTCGGCTGCGGCGGCGCGTCCGGCACCGGCTGCAGCATCGGCTCCTCGATCGGCGCCAGCGGTTCGACGACGGCGGGCTTCGCCTGCACGGGCTGCGGCGTCAATGCGAAGCGCACGGCGCCGCGCGGCGCGGACGCGAAGACGGCCTCGACCGCGACGCTGTCCCCCGGCGCAATCGAACGCCTCGCGAGCGCGGCGGCCGCCGCATCGGCCTCCTCCCGCACCCGTTCGAGATCCATCTCGCGCAGCGACGTCGGCGCGAGCGGCAGAGCGATCGTCGCGGCGGCGTGCTCGAGGGGAGCGCCCGCGGCGTCCAACAGCGTCACGCCGACTGCGGCGCCGAGCGAGCGCGCTTCCGTGCCCGGATTGTGCAGCTCGCCGGAAACGACCCAGATCGGTCCGGCCAGCGCATGTTCCACGAGGCGCGGTGCGAGGGCCTGGATCGCGAGCGGACCGACCGACACCGTATCGAGTCGATCGGGCGACGTCGCGGCGCTGGGAACCAGTCCGAGCAGCGCGACGGCGGCGACGAGAGCAGCCGCTGCGATCCAACCGCCGATCTGCACGGCTGGAGAGACCTCGACCCCTGCAACCGGAATCGCGGCGTGCACCGCCTCGCCGTCGTCCGCGTCCGCCACGGTCGCCGCGCGTGGCGGCGTCACGGCGACGTCGGCCGTTGCTTCGGCGACGACGACACGGGGCGTCTCGACCGCTGCGGGAACCACGACGCGCGTCGCGGTGATGTCGTCGGACGAGCTCCCTCGAAGATCCCAGCTCTCTGGGTCGCCGAGCTCGGCGAAGGAGCTCTCGTTGGCGTCTAGTGCGACGGGGGCCGGGGGCGCCTCGCCATTCGGCAGATCGAGCGATGCGCCCGAATCGCCGAGCTGCGGCACCTCGTCCTCGAAGCGCCAGTCGCTCTCGCTCTCGAAGTCGGACGAACCCTCCGACGGTGCCGCGGCCGGACGCGCGGAGCGCTGCATCGTTCGACCCGCTGCGGCCTCCTCGAGGTCCCACGAAGGCTCGGGCGCGGTCGGCCGACCCGTGGCGGCCGCCTGCTGCGCCAGCTCCTGGATCGCATCCGCCGGCGAGGCCCCGGGCGGGCGCACGAAAAACGCGTGCTTGCAGCGCGAGCAGCGGACGCGGGCGCCCGTCGTGGGGAGCCGCGATTCATCCAGGCGGAACCGTGTCTCGCAGCGTTCGCAGGTCAGGATCAAGACCGACGTCTCCCCGGTGACACGAGGGAAGAGCGGCGCCAGAGCGGCACCGGGCGTCCTCGCGGATGGGCGCTACAGGTGTCGGACGCGCCGACGGGCG
>JALOQG010000230.1 GCA_025453505.1 Myxococcota bacterium
GGCTCGGACGTGGGTGACCCTCACTCGCACGGAGGTGGCGGCCGCGCACGCGCAGCCGCGCCATCGGGAACCGGCACCGGATCGCGCAACGCTCCGTTCTAGGCCGGACGCCAGTTGCCGTGGAATCCGTTCGGCACGCGGTGCGGGAGACGCACGATCGCGAGCGGCTCGCGATCGACGTTCTCGGCGTCGAGCACGAGCAGATCGCTGCGGTCCTCTTCGCCGCGCCAGACGACCGAGAGCAGGTAGCCCTGCCCTTCCGGCGCGTCCGGTGTGCGCGGCACGAAGAGCGGCTCGTTGACGGTGTCGCGCGCGCCGACGCGGTGCACCGCCGCGCCGCCGGTCGCGAGGTCGTAGCGCACGAGTTCGTGGAAGCCGTCCACGCCGTCGCGCCCGCCGCAGCCCGCGAAGCCGTAGCGGTACGGAAGCCCGGTGCGGCGCTCGTCGAGGCGCGGGAAGTCCACGACGCGATCGTCGAGCGGCTCGCGCTTCACGGAGCCGCCGTCGAGGTCGATCGTCCAGCGCCACAGCGACGAGCTCGCGACGACCGTCCCCGCCTCGCCCGGCAGCGCCAGCGGCAGGCGCGGGTACTGCGCCATGTCGCACACGATGCGGCGGCCGTCGTCGTACGCGTTGAAGGGATGGAAGACGTAGCAGGGATCGGTCTCGAGCCAGCGCATCTCCGAAGTCGCGGCGCCACGCCGCAGGATGCCGATGCGGGTCCCGAGCTCGGGCTCCCAGCCCATGACGCTCTCGCCCCGCATCGCGCGGTCGATGCGCAGCGTCGCGGGGAAGACGGGGAACACGAGGTGCGTCTGCGTGGTGACGAAGTCGTGCACCATCGAGGGAAACGGCGCGTCGATCGGATCGTGTCGCACGAGACGCCCGTCGCGATCGACCTCGATGTAGGTGAGCCACGGCGCGAACGGCGAGTAGCCGAACGCCAGCATCTCGCCCGTCTCGGGATCGAGCTTCGGGTGCGCGGTGAAGACGCCGCCGGTCAGCGCGCCGTCGAAGTCGTACACGCCGCGCGTCGCGAGCGTCTCGGGATCGAGTTCCATCGGCGGCAGCCCGCCTTCGACGAGCGCGAGCAGACGCCCGGCGTGCCAGACGACGTTCGTGTTGGCGCCGCCGCCTGCGATGCCGGCGGCGCGCGGATCGTTCGCCTCGCCGTCGAAGAGATTGCCGAAGAGCGGCCCGCCCGCCGCACGCTCGGCCTCGAAGCGCGGCGTGCGCACCCAGCGGTTGCGGTAGTGGCAGCGCCCGTCCTCGAACTCGAACGCGTGCACCATGCCGTCGCCGAGGAAGAAGTGATACGAGCCCGGCGGCGCAAATTGCGGATTCGGACCGTTGCGGTAGAGCGTTCCGTTCAGCTCGCGCGGGATCTCGCCGACGACGGCGCAGTCGCGGATCTCGCCTTCCATCGGCCACGGGGCCCAGGGACCGCGCAGCATCGGATGATCGCTCGGAAACGGTCGGCTCACGGCGAGGTCCTCCTCGCGCGACAGACTACCGCTTCGCGATCATTCGTGGTCGCGCTTGGCGAGGAAGCGCGCGACCTCGCCGGGCGGCAGCGCGCCCGAGAGCAGGAATCCCTGCAGCTCGTCGCAGCCGTGATCGCGCAGGAAGCGCTCCTGCTCGAAGGTGTCCACGCCCTCGGCGACGACGCGCGCGCCGAGGCAGTGGCCGATGGCGATCACCGCCTTCGCGACGCCCGCCGCGGCGGGGTCGTGGTCGACGTCGCGTACGAAGCAGCGGTCCATCTTGAGCGTGTCGAGCGGAAAGCGCGCGAGATACGAGAGCGACGAGTAGCCGGTGCCGAAATCGTCGAGCGCCACCGCGACGCCCATCGCGCGCAGATCGCGAAGCACCACGGCGGTGGCGTCGTCGTCCAGCAGCAACAGGCTCTCGGTCAGCTCCAGCTCGAGGTACCGGGGCAAGAAGTCCGTTTCGCGCAGGATGCGACCGACGACGTCGCGCATGTCCGCTTCGGCGAACTGGCGCGGCGAGACGTTCACGGAGATCGGGATCGGCGCGAGGCCCTGCTCCTGCCAGAGCCGGCCCTGGGCACACGCCGTCCGCATCACCCACTCGCCGATCGGCGCGATCAGGCCCGTCTCCTCGGCGAGCGGGATGAACTCGCGCGGCGAGACCACGCCCAGCTCGGGATGCGTCCAGCGGATCAGCGCTTCGACCGCGCAGACGTGGCCGTTCCGGAGGTCGAGACGCGGCTGGTAGTGCAGGCGCAGCTCGTTCCGCGCGAGGGCGTCGCGCAGCTTGCTCTCGATCGCGAGCTTGCGCAGCGCCGACGCGTTGATGCGGCTCGAGAAGAACTGGAAGTTGTCGCGGCCCTGCTCCTTGGCCGCGTACATGGCCGCATCGGCGTGCTTGATCAGCGTCTCGACGTCCTCGCCGTCGTACGGATAGATCGCGATGCCGATGCTGGCCGAGAGCGAGACGCTGTGACCGTTCAGGTCCACGGCTTCGGGGATCGCGCGCAGGATGCGGCGCGCGACGTCGCCCGCGTCCTCGGGCTGCTCGAGTTTCGAGAGCAGCACCGTGAACTCGTCGCCGCCGAGCCGCGAGATCGCGGGCGGCTCGTCGATGTCCACGCGCCCGATCACGTCGCTGCCCCGCACGTGTGCGCGCAGCCGCTCGGAGACGGTCTGGAGGAGCTGGTCGCCCGCGGCGTGCCCGAGCGTGTCGTTGACCTTCTTGAAGCGGTCGAGGTCCATGAACAGGACGCCGAGCAGGTGGCCGCGCGAGCGCGCGGCGGCGACGGCGCGTTCGAGCTGGTCCTGGAAGAGGCGGCGGTTCGCGAGGCCGGTCAGGTTGTCGTAGCTGGCCAGGTAGTGGATGCGCGCCTGCGCGTGGGCCTGGTCCGTGACGTCCTGCAGCGTGCCCGAGATCCACGCGCCGGCCTCCGGCCCGTCCGCGGTGACCTCGCCCTGCGAGTCCACGTGGCGCACCGATCCGTCGGGCAGCACCACGCGGTAGTGGATGCGAAAGCTGTGGTTGCCGCGCATGCCCTCGCGCATCTCGTCGCGCACGCGATCGCGATCCGCGGGATGCACGGTGGCGAAGAAGCGTTCCCAGCTGGACACCTCGGCCGGGTCGACGCCGAGGATGCGGAAGGTCTCGCCAGACCAGTGCAGCTCGTTGGTGTAGGGATTCCAATCCCAGGAGCCGATGCGGGCGATGCGCTGGGCGCGCGCCAGCGAGCGCTGGCTCCGGCCGAGCGCGACGAGCGCGTGCGCGCCGCGCATCAGGTAGCGGATGCGGTGCGCGAGCAGCGCCGCGTGGAGCGGCTTCGCGACGAAGTCGGTGGCGCCGGCGGAATAGGCGCGGTCGAGCGAGTTCGGGTCGTCGTCGGCGGTGACGACCAGGATCGGTGTCGCGTCGCTCGGGTGGCGCGCGCGCAGTTCGCGACACACGGCGAATCCGTCGGGCGCCGGCATGTGCAGGTCGAGCAGCACGAGCCCCGGCCGCAGCCGCTCGAAGGCCGCGAGCGCCTCGATGCCGCTCGAGGCGTCGGCCACGGCGAAGCCCTGCGCTTCGAGCTGATCCCGCAGCTGGGTGCGCGTGAGCCGGTCGTCATCGACGACGAGCACGAGCGGCGCGGACGACGGTTCCGGAGCGGCTTCGGACATGGACTCCCCGAGCCCAACCTATCGGTGCGTAGGCCTCTCCGTGTGAGGCCCGATGCGACGGATCTGCCCCGGGGGCCACGCGCGACTTTGTTAGGGTCCGCGCCCGTGGAGACGCCCCTTACCAACCGTTTCGGGCGCGGGCACGCGTTCCGGGTGGCCCGCCGGCTCGCGCAGCTCGGCATGGGAACCCTGTTCGCTGCATGGGTGTTCGTGCGCGAGGCCGTGCGGCTCCGGCAGGACGGACGCAGCGGCTGGATCCGCGCTCTGGCGCGGGCCCAGGTCGCGGTGTCCAATCGACTGGGCGCCACCTTCATCAAGGTCGGGCAGATCGCGTCCACGCGCGGCGACCTGCTTCCGCCCGAGGCCGTCGAGGAACTCTCGCAGCTCCGCGACCAGGTTCCGCCTTTCCCCTTCGCCGAGGTGCGCGAGGTGATCGAGGCGAGCTTCGGGCGGCCGCTCGAAGAGATCTACGCGGCCTTCGAACCGGAGCCGGTCGCTGCGGCGTCGGTCGCGCAGGTGCATCGCGCGCGACTGCGCGAGGGCGGCGCATGCGTCGCCGTGAAGGTGCGCCGCCCCGACGTCGTCGAGAAGGTCGCGCTCGACCGCTCGATCCTGATCGCGGGCGCGCGCCTCGCCGAGCGCATCATTCCCTCGCTGCGTCTCGTCTCGGTGGCGGAGGCCGTCGCGACCTTCTGCGACGCGGTCGAGCACCAGCTGCACCTCGGCAACGAGGCCGACCACAACCGCCGCTTCCGCGCGAACTTCGCCGACGAACCGGACCTGCACTTCCCCGCGCTCTTCGACGCCGCGTGCTCCGACTCGGTGCTGACGATGGAGTTCGTGGACGCGCTGACCGAAGGCGAGCTGCTCGCCGCGGGCGTCGACGTGCGCCGGGTCGTGACGGCCGGCATGCGCTGCGTGTGCCGGATGATCTTCTCGCACGGCTTCGTGCACGCCGACCTGCATCCGGGCAACATGCGCTTCGAGCCCGACGGGCGCATCGTGCTCTTCGACCTCGGCCTCGTCGGCACGCTGAGCGATGGCGATCGCCTGACCAACGCGAAGCTGCTCTTCGCCTTCGCGACGGGCGACGGCAAGACCGTGGCGAGGCTCTTCTTCGACAACGCGCCGCACACGGCCACCCCGGACTACGCGGTCTACGAGCGCGAGATCGCGGACCTCGTCGAACGGCTGCGCGTGCTCGGTCTCGGCAACGTGCAGCTCGCGCTCGAAATCGGGCGCATGCTCGACATCCTGCGCCGGCACCGCATCCAGGCCCGCAGCCACATGACGATGGTGAATCTCGCGCTCGCGACCGCCGAGGGTCTCGGCAAGCGGCTCGCGCCGGATCTGTCGCTGGCGGACGAAGCGCTGCCGTATCTCGCCGAAGCGCTCGGCGTCGAGCCGCCGTCTCCCGTCCGCATCGACGCCACGCTCCGCGAGTCCGGCGCCTGAGATCGCAGGGCGGAGCCCGAGGCTGCTAGCGTGCCGCGACTCCGCAACGGAGTG
>JALOQG010000015.1 GCA_025453505.1 Myxococcota bacterium
CGTCGTCGAAGAGCAACGCGTCGCAGTTCGAGGGCGTGAGGCGCTGATGGGCGCGACCGGGCGCGCACACCATCACCTTGCGCAGCTGGCCGACCTCGGAATGGACGCCGAAAGCGGGGGAATCTGCCATGGGAAGCTCCGTTGGTTTGGGATTCAGATCGAGATGTAGCCGGTGACCAGACCGAGCAGGGCCGCGACCGCACCGACGACGGCGACGCCGAACAGGATCGACTCGGCGCCGGCGAAGAGCGGCAGGTTCTGCTCGCGCCGCACCATGCGGTACAGGATCGTGCCCGGCGCGTAGATCAGGAAGCCGAGCAGCAGGAACTTGAGGCCGGCCGCGAAGACCAGGAAGACCGTGTAGACCGCCGCCAGTCCCGCGACGAAGGTGTCCTTGCCGATCTCGCCGGGCGTGTTCTCGTAGGTCTCGCGGCTGCGCACCAGCTTCCAGGCGAAGGCCGCCGCGAGGAAGTACGGCAGCAGCGAGAGGTGGCTGCACAGCGAGAGCGCGAAGGTGAACGCGTCGTCCGAGAAGAGCGTCGCGATCAGCACGAGCTGGATCAGGGCCGACGTCATCAGCAGCGCGTTCGACGGAACCTGGTTCTCGTTCTCCTTGGCGAGGAACGCCGGCATGTCCTGCTTCTTGGCGGCGATCGAGAGCACCTCGGCCGCCATCAGGGTCCAGGCCAGGTAGGCGCCGAGCACCGAGACGATGAGGCCCGCGCCGATGAAGACCGCGCCCCAGCGGCCGACCGCCGCCTCGAGCACGGAGCCGACCGACGGCTGGCGCAGCTGCGCGATCTCCGCGCTCGGCAGGATGCCGTAGGACAGGATCGACACCGACGCGAAGAGCGCGAGCACGCCGAGGAAGCCGGTCACCGTCGCGACGCCGACGTCCGAGCGCTTCTGCGCGAAGCGCGAGTAGTTGCTCGCGCCCTCGATGCCGAGGAACACGAACACGGTCACCAGCATCGTCGACATCACCTGCTGGAACAGGTTGCCGTAGCCCTCGCCGCCGAAGAGGTTGTCGCGGAACACCTGCGTGTCGAGCGCGAAGACCGTCAGCACGAGGAAGACCAGCAGCGGGATCACCTTCGCGATCGTGACGATCTTGTTGATGCCCGCGGCCTCCTTCACGCCGCGCATGACGAGGAAGTGGAAGGCCCAGATGCCGACCGACGAGATCGCGACCGAGAGCACCGTGTTGCCCTCGCCGAGCGCCGGGAAGACCGCGCCGAGCGTGGACTTGATCAGCACCCAGTACGACACGTTGCCGACGCAGGCGCTGGCCCAGTAGCCGAACGCCGAGAGGAAGCCGAGGTAGGGGCCGAAGCCGGCGCGCGCGTACGCGTACACGCCGGCGTCGAGGTCCGGCTTGCGATTCGCGAGCGTCTGGAAGACGAAGGCCAGCATCAGCATGCCGGCGCCGGCGATCGCCCACGCAATCAGCGCGCCGTAGACGCCGGTGGCCTGGGCGAAATTGCGCGGGATCGAGAACACCCCGGCGCCCACCATGCCGCCGACGACCATGGCCGTGAGCGTAGGGAGCGGGAGCTTCTGCGCCTGGCCGTCTGCACTCATCGTCGGGTTCCTCCTCGAGGGTTCGCGACTCTAGACCGCGCGGTAGGTGTTGTCACTCGGGCGACCGCGATCGATGCGCGCGCACGGCGGCCGCTCTTCACGGCTCCGACACATCGATCGTGTCGCCGATGCGTTCGACCTGGTAGGCGAAGAACGGGTTCGACGACATCCGCATCAGCGAGTCGAGACCCAGCACCAGCGCGCCGCGCTCGCCGCGCAGGCCGACCGAGCCCAGTTGGATCCCGAAGTCCTCGGCGGGATCCGGCTCGAGGCCGTAGAGCCCGTCGTCGACCGCGAACGGCAGCGCGATGTGCGAGAGCGAGAAGACCCCGTCCGGAAACGAGAGGTCGAGCGGTCGCGAACGCTCCTGCTCCGATCCCGCCTCGATCACCCGCTCCGCCACGCGGCTCGCCTCGGGCGAGTCGTTGCCGAGGATCGTGGTGCGAAACCGCCGCGGCGCCGGCGGCAGCAGCCGCGCGAGCTCGGCGTCCGCCGCGTGGCGCATCAACAGACCGAACTTCGCGCTGCGGTTCATGTCGTAGAGCACGAGTTCGCTGCCGTTCGCGGGCAGCCGCGCATACAGCGCGTCGACGATCGCGCGCGTGCTCACCGTGAAGTCGATCACGGATTGGAAGGTGAGGACGGGCGCGAGGCCGTCGAGGCGGCCCGCGTCGGCGAGACGCGCGATCTGCCGCTGCAGCGCATCCGAGAGCAGGAAGCTCTGGCGCGCCGCGTTCACGGGAAACGAGTTGTACTTGAACGGATTGAACTCGGGCACGACGCCCAGCCACGCGGCGCGCGCGAAGGCGGGCAGGATCGCGGGCAGACCTGCGACGCCCGCGAAGCGCGCGAACGTCGTGACGCCGATCATCGGCGAGACCAGCACGATGCGGTCCGGGCGCGCGAGCGACGCGTTCTCGATCGCGTCGAGCGCGTATTGCATCGCGAGCGCGCCGCCGTTCGAGTAGCCGATGACGTGGAGCGGCTTCGGACTCGCGACGCGACGGCGCGCCTCGCGCACGGCGAGACGCGTCGCCGCGGACCACTCCTCCCACGCGACGTCGGTGAGCGCGCCGGGGACCGTGCCGTGCGCGGGCAGGCGGATCGCGATCCCGACGAATCCGCGTTCGCGATATCGCTCGAGCGTACGCCGCGCGCTGTAGGGCGAATCGGTGAGTCCGTGCAGGAACACGGCCACGCCGGCCGGCTCTCCTGCGGGCTCGATCACGTAGGAGCGGTTCCAGTCGCGCTCGAAGCCGCCCGGGAAGATCCGGCTGCCCTCGAAGTAGCGGTTGATCGGGACGCGGTCCTCGGCCGGAACCCGTTCCGCCATCTGCGTCCGCGTGGCCGCGAAGAGGGCGTCCTCGGCGGCGAGGTACTCGCTCCATCCCGCGCGATCGATCGCTTCCACGCTCATCTCGGACGGGACGAATTCGTGCCACGGATCCAGCGGCCGGCCGCGCTGCGCATCCCAGGCGCGCACGCCGAGGAGGGTGGCGAGACTGACCCCCAGCAGCACGGCGACGCGTCTTGCGGTCTTGATCAACATCCCTCTCGCTCTCCCCGTTCCGGCGTCATTGCGGCCCGCCTTGTTGCGATCGTCCGTCAGCAGGGCAGAATCCGCGTCGGAGGAAACCCCGCATGCGTCGACTTTTCCGTGCCTCGTTGCTCTGTCTGGTGGGCGGTCTGCTCGCACCCGCGCTCGCCGGCGCAGCTCTCACCGAGGACGACTTCTTCATCAAGAATGCACAGGATCTCGTGGACCTGTGCAGCGCGCCCGAGTCCGATCCCCTGCAGGATGCCTCGGAGCACTTCTGCCACGGCTTCGTGTCCGGCGCCTGGCAGTATCACGAAGCGGTGGCCAACGGGCCCGAGGGCAAGCGCTTCGTGTGTCCGGTCGAGCCGTATCCGACCCGCAACGACATCGTGACGGGCTTCGTCACCTGGGCCAACGCCAATCCGGCGTACATGACCGAGCCGGCGGTCGAAGCCCTGTTCCGATACCTGGTCGCGCGGGCGCCGTGCCCGGCGGCCGCGAAGAAGGGAGCCTCGAAGTGAAGCGCACGTTCGTCGCATCGTTCCTGCTGATCGCAGTCGCCACCGGCGGCTGCGCCGATCTCGACCAGACCTCGCAGCGCACGCTCACGGGCGGCGCGGGCGGTGCCGCGGCGGGTGCTTTGATCGGCGCGCTCGCCGGCAACGCAGCGATGGGCGCCGCGATCGGCGGCGCAGCCGGCGCGTCCGGCGGCTTCCTCTACGGCCGCGGCATCGAAGCCGGTCGTCGCGGTCAGTGATCCGGGAGCGCGGCGGCCGCAGCGTGCGGCTGCCGCGCTCCGATGTCCGCGCGCATCTGCTCGACCTCGCGCAACGCGTTCTCGATCACCGAGAGATAGCGGCGTCGCACGCGCCGGTAGCGGTCGCCCCGCAGCGCCGCGAACGGATCGTCCTGCGGCGGCCGCGCGAGGATCTCGCGATACAGCTCCTCGAAGTGGAGCAGGTTCGCGTCGAGTTCGGTGAAGCGTGGGTCGTCGAGCATCTCGATCAGCCTGCGCGTCGTGCGCCGCGTCACGGGACCCTGTAGCACGAGCAGCCGCGGCTGCGGATCGAAGAGTTCGTTGCCGGGCCGCACCGGCAGCGACACCAGCAGCGCGCCGTGCCGCGTCGGCAGCCAGCCGAACTCGAGCAGCGCGTTGCGCATCGGATCGTCGCGGAAGATCTGCGCGTACGAGTCGACGGGTCCCCGCGTACCCAGCTCCGCGAGGGCGAACGCCTCGTTCGCCGGCACCGCGAGATGGAAGAGCTGGCGCAGCTTGGCGACGCGCACCGAGATCGGATCGTCGATGCTCGCCGCCGCGAGCGCGTTGCGCAGCGTGTGCACGCAATTGTCGCCGAGTCCGTTCCACCGATAGTCGGCCGCGCCGGTGAAGAACTCGCGGTTCAAGTCGTTCAGGAAGTCGACGATCTCGTCCATCATCTCGGGCTCGACCGGCACGCGCCCGCAGAGCGCCGAACGCGAGAGGTTGAGCGCGAAGTCGGTGCCCGCGCTCAGCCGCCGCACGAAGTCCTCCCAGTCCACCGTGTCGCCCTGCTGCAGCGGATACGGCCACAGCTCGATGTTGCGGTAGACGCCGGCGGCGAGCGTCTCGCGGATCACGCGGTCCAGGCGCTCGCGCGTGACGAACTCCTCCGGCGCGAGATGGCCGTCGTAGAAGAGACCGCGGCCCGCGAACGCCACCCAGTTCACGTTGCGGAACCAGCGGTTCACGCTGACGCCGGCGCCGTGCTCCGGGTCGTTCGGATCGTCGACGCGGCCCTCGCAGCGGCGCAGACGCGGGTACTCCGCATCCGCGTCGCGGCACGCGCCCTTCAGGTACATCGTCGCGTGTCCGGGCGAGCCGCCGGGGCCGAACTCCTTCGAACGGAACTGGCTGACCGCACACAGTTCGACGTAGTGGGAGAAGAGCGTCTCGTAGCGCGCGTCCGGCTCGTGGTGCGTGAAGCCGTCGGAAGGCGCGAAGAGAACGCGATCCGCGCAGCTCGAGCCGAAGAAGCCGGCCGCCACGAGAAGCACCGCCAGGATCGCGAGAAGCACGCTGCGCCGCATCGGCTGCGGACCCTAGCGTCCCGCTCCGCCGGCGTCGCCGCGGGATTCCGGCGCCGGCGCTGCGGAGATCAGCGGCGGATCGAGTCGTTGCGGCGGGCGAGACGTCCGAGCGCCAGCAGGGCGGCGACGCCGAGCGCGGCGCCGTCCGCTTCGGGCGCGGCGGTGAATCCGACCACCGGTACGCCGAGCGCGGCCGCGACGTTCTGCTCACACTCCGCTACAGCGGCGCGATGCGGGCTCGCGTCGGTCGTCGCCGCGCGTGGAACGCACACCTGCTCGGGCGTGCTCCAGCGCTTGCGCCAGTAGCAGTAGGTCTCGGCATTGCTCTCGGCTGCGTCGGAGAAGACCTCGTTCGTCGCCCCATCCCAGTTCACGGTCGAGGATTGGTAGTGGAAGTTTCGTTCGGTCGAATGGTTCGCCCCACGCGGCAGGCCGATGCCCATCCATTGGATGTTGTCCACGACCGCGTTGCAGCGCGTGTCGGTGTCGAAAGACCGATCATCGTACGCGGAGTCTACGCTCACGATCGTGTTGAACTGGATGTCGAGGTCGCTCGCCCATTGCGTGGTCAGGATCGCAGCCGACCCGTAGCGCCATCCTTCCACGGCGCGTATGTCGTGGAGCAGGTTGCCGGCGATGATCCATCGGTTGCCGGCCGGAACGATCCCGATGTTGGACTCCGAGATCACGTTGTTCGCCACGAGGATGTGTCCCGGGCACATGGATCCCGATGTGATCGCCTGACCGGTCGCCCCGGAACCGCCGCAGGGGACATCCGGTGTCGGGCGGAAACCCCAGAGCCGGTTGTTCGTGATGCGGGTCCACGCCTCGGGATTCGCGCCCGGGTCGGTCTTCAGATCGATACCGTTCTCGGCACACGCGCAGTCTCCGTCGGGATTGGGTGCGGCGGTGTCGCAGTCGACGTACTTCGCCGGCGTGATGTAGAGATCGTTCCCGTCCACGACTGTCCCGTGCTGTACGCCGAGCTCCCCGCAACCCGGGTCGTAGCCATCCACGGCGACGGCGTCTCCCCAGTCAGCGACTTCGTTGTCCACGATGCGGTTGAAGTCGTTGTCGGCCCCGGCGTGATGCCCGGGGCGCACGTAGATGCCCTGATAGTCGATGTCGAGGCGGCCGAGATTGCCGTTGAGCACGAGGTTGCGTTGCACGACGTTGTGGGTCGCCGGGTCGCCGCCGTAGCCGTCGATGACGATGCCGTGCTGCACCGATTCCGGCCGATGGTCGATCCCGTCGACCAGGTTCCCATCGAGGATGTTGTGGTCGCCGTTGATGACCGCGAGCAGCCACGTCGTGGCCGGGTGCTTCGGTTGGATCGTCAGTCCCTGGATCACCCACCAGCTCGCCTGCACGTGGATCCACTCGAAGGTCGCGCGCTCGGGGCGTTGCGCGGCGTTGCGCACGCCGTCCGCCGCGTGGAAGCGCAGGAAGCGCGGCTGCGATTCGGTTCCCGATCTGCGCAGCTGGATCAGTCCGTAGGCGCGATAGTTCCCGGGCTGGACGCAGAACACGCGCTTCGTCGGGTCGTTCACCTGCGCGAGCGTCGTGTACGCGTTCGCGGGCGTCACGGTCACGTCGCAGGCGCCGAAGTCGGGAATCGTCGCGAGGTGCGGAGAATCGTCGAACGTCGCGCCCGCTCGCGCCGAGGGGGACGCGAGACACGACGCGAGCGCAATCGCGAGAAGTAGCGCCCGAATGAGCGTTCCCTTCGCCGGGGGGTTGGTGGCGGACCTCGCGGCCCGCACAGGAGACCGGATCGGCGTGAAGCGGAGCTGACGTGAGAAAGCGCACGCGACCGGAAACGCGGCGGCAGATCGGTCGCGCCGCATGCGCAGGCGCCGCGCATGACGAGGCCGTGAATCGCCGTCACCTGCGCTACACCCCGCGCTCCGCCATGCCGCCGCTGCTCCGCTTCGACTCCGTTTCGATCGCGTTCGACGCAGCGCCGCTGCTCGAAGACGCGAGCTTCGTGCTCGACGCCGGCGAGCGCGCGTGTCTGATCGGACGCAACGGCGCCGGCAAGTCCACGCTGCTCTCGATCGCGGAGGGACGTCTCGCGCCAGATGCGGGCGAGGTGTGGCGCGCGCCGGGGCTGCGCGTCGCGAAGCTCGAGCAGGAGCTGCTCGGCGACGAGGGCGAGACCGTCTACGACGTGGTCGCGACCGGGCTGGTCGGTGTCGGCGCGCTGCTCGCCGATTACCACCGCGTCGCCCGCGACGTGGCCGACGACGCCGCGCTGCTTCCCGAACTCGAACGCCTGCAACACGAGATCGAGCACTGCGACGGCTGGCGGCTGCACGAGCGCGTCCAGAACGCGCTCGACGTCCACGGGCTGCCCGCGGACGCGCGCATCGGGTCGCTCTCGGGCGGACGCCGGCGTCGCGTGGCGCTGGCGCGCGCTCTCGTCGGCGATCCCGATCTATTGCTGCTCGACGAGCCGACCAATCATCTCGACGTCGAGACCATCCAGTGGCTCGAGGAGGCGCTGCTCGCCTTCCGCGGCGCGCTGCTCTTCGTCACGCACGACCGCGCGCTGCTCGGGCGGCTCGCGACGCGCATCCTCGAACTCGATCGCGGTGCGCTGACGTCGTGGCCGGGCGACTATCCGAACTTTCTCGCGAAGAAGGCCGCGCTGCTCGAAGACGAGGCGCGCCACGCGGCGCTCTTCGACGACAAGCTGGCGCAAGAAGAGGCGTGGATCCGCCGCGGCATCAAGGCGCGGCGCACGCGCAACGAGGGCCGCGTCCGCGCGCTGCTCGCGATGCGCGAGGAGCGGCGTCAGCGGCGCAGCGTGCAGGGCAGGGCGCGCTTCGAGATCGAGGAGGCGCAGGCCTCGGGCAAGCTGGTGGTCGACGCGCAGGACGTGTCGTTCGCGTGGCCGGGCGGCGCGCCCGTCGTGCGGGACTTCTCGGTTCGCATCCTGCGCGGCGATCGCATCGGACTCATCGGTCCGAACGGCGCGGGCAAGACGACGCTGCTGAAGCTGCTGCTCGGCGAGCTCGCGCCGACCTCGGGCAGCGTACGTCTCGGCACGAAGCTCGAGATCGCGTACTTCGACCAGCTGCGCAGCCGCCTCGATCCCGACGCGACGGTGATCGAGAACGTCGCCGAGGGCGAGCACCTGACGATCGGCGGCGAGCGCCGCCACGTGATCGGCTATCTCCAGGACTTCCTGTTCTCGCCCGATCGCGCCCGCGCGCGCGTGGCGACGCTCTCGGGCGGCGAACGCAACCGCGTGCTGATGGCGCAGCTCTTCGCGAAACCCGCGAACCTGCTCGTGCTCGACGAGCCGACCAACGATCTCGACATCGAGACGCTCGAACTGCTCGAGGAACGCGTGCTCGACTTCGGCGGGACCGTCCTCGTCGTCTCGCACGATCGCGCGTTCGTGGACAACGTCGCGACGTCCACGCTGGCGTTCGAAGGCGACGGCCGGGTCTTCGAGTACGTGGGCGGCTACTCCGACTGGCTGCGACAGCGGCGCACGCCGCTCTCTGCGGCCGAGTCCGCGACGGCGCCGAAGGCCGCGCGCGCCGGCGGCGCGGGATCTCCCGCGAAGCTCTCGTACAAGGAGCGGCGCGAACTCGACGAGCTGCCCGCGCGCATCGAGACGCTCGAGCGAGCGCATGCCGAGCTGGTCGAGACCGTCGGCCGGCCGGACTTCTACAAGCGTGACGCGAGCGAACGAGCGGACGTGCAGGCGCGGCTCGCCGCGCTGCCGGCGGAGCTCGAAGCCGCCTACGCGCGCTGGGAGAGCCTCGAAGCGCGCCGCGCCGGTGGCGTCACGGGAACGTGATCTGCACCAGCGTCGCATCGGGGGGGCAGAGCAACGGGGCTGCCAGCAGACAGGCGAGTCGTCGAGGAGTGCGCCCCATCGCAGGAACCTCCGCGGCCGGAGCGTTCCCGGCATGGGCTCGTGCGGGAGCCGTCGCGAACGCCGCAGCGGCGCGGCCCGGTCTCAGGTTCCGCGCATGCGGGGCGTGAAGTCGAGACTGGAGAACGAGAGCGGTTCGAGACGGATCGCGAGCTCGTCCGCCTTGCGCGCGAGCAACCACCGCGCGAGGCGCGTCTCGCGCGATCCGACGTAGCGATCGACGAGACGCTCGAGCACCTCGCCGCCGCGCGCTGCGTCGAGCGTCGCGCGCGCACGTCCGCGTACACCGCGATACGGCGGCGCGTCCGGCACCACTTCGAAACCGCAGCGCGGCTCCGCCGCGAGCCATCCGGCGAGCCGCGATCGCGGCGAGGTCGCGCACCACAACGCCCCCTCGCGCCACTCGAACCAGAGCGAGAGTACGCGCGGATGGCCCGACGCCTCGACGCACGCGAGCCGCAGCGGCACCACGGTCTCCGCGAGATGCGCCTCGATGCGCTCGATCGGCCAGGGCCCCGTGCGTCGCATGCGCGCACCCTAGCTCAGCGCACCGCGCCCGGACCCGCGGTGCGACCTTCGGCTTGTTACGCTGCGTGACCCGTGCACGCTTCCCCGCAATCTCCCGGCGCGACGATCCTCCAGCGGGGTTTCCGTCCGTTCTTCCTGCTCGCCGCCGCATGGGGCTGCGTCTACGTGCCGATCTGGCTCGCCGTGCTCGGCGGCATCGGCCCGGCGCCCGGCTGGAACGACCCGATCACCTGGCACGCGCACGAGATGCTCTTCGGCATGGTGGCCGCCGCGATCGCGGGCTTCCTGCTGACGTCTGTGCCCGTGTGGACGCAGACGCCGCCCGTGATCGGCGCGCGCCTCGCGCTGCTGGTCGCGCTCTGGGCGCTCGGCCGCGTGGCGATGCTGCTCGCCGGCGTCGTGTCGCCGCTGGTCATCGCCGTGATCGACGTCGCGTTCCTTCCCGCGCTCGCCGCGGCGCTCGCGCGGCCGCTGCTCGTGCCGTTGCAGCGGCGCAACGCCGGCTTTCTCGCGGTCCTGCTCGCTCTCGCGCTCGTCAACGCGACGCTGCACGCCGCCGCGCTCGGCCACTTCGTGCTGCCGCCGCGCACGGCGCTGCGCGGGGCGGTGGACGGAGTCGCCGTGCTGCTGGTCGTGATCGGCGGCCGCATCACGCCGGCGTTCACGCGCGGCGCGTTCGCGCGCGCCGGCATCGACGCGCCGATTGTCGCCCGGCCGTGGCTCGACCGGGTCGCGCTCGGCGGCGTCGTCGCGGCGGCGATCACCGGCTTGTCCGGACTCGAGACGCTACGCGGTGTCGCCTGCGCGATCGCCGCCGCGGCGATCCTCGCGCGCCTGTCGGGCTGGCAGTGGCGCCGCACGCTCGGCGATCCGTTGTTGTGGTCGCTGCATCTCGGTCAGGCGTGGCTGGGCGTCGGGTTCCTGCTCGGTGCGGTGTCGCACGCGAGCGCCGCCGTGCCCGCGTCGCTCGCGCTGCACGCGCTGACCGCGGGCGCGATGGGGACGACGATCGCCGCCGTCATGCCCCGCGTCGCGCTCGGCCACAGCGGACGCCCGCTCGTCGCGCTGCCGGGCACGGGCGCGATCTACGCGCTCGTCGCCGCCGGTGCGCTGGTGCGCGTCGTCGCACCGCTCGTCTGGCCGACGTATGTGCTGCACGTCTGGATCGTCGCCGGACTGCTCTGGTCCGCCGGCTTCGGCCTCTTCCTGATCCGTTACGGCCCGCTCCTGATCCGGCCGCGCGTGGACGGGAAGCCGGGCTGATCGCGGGTCTCGGATCTTCGCGTGTCGGTGCACACGCGCGCGAGTAGACTGCCCGCCGCTCGCCGGGTGTCCTGGCGCTCCGCTTTCCGAGAGAGGGTGGGGGAGGCGAGCACGACACGATCCAGCGAAGGAGTCCCCATGACCAGCTATCCCGACATCACGCCGGCTCCCGGCGTACCTGATCCCATCCCGAACGAGGAGCAGGAGCGGACGGAGGTGATCGGCGACCTGATGTGGATCGCCTTCTCGCGCGGTGCCGCCTCCTGCATCGTGACAGGCGGGTGCGGCTGATTTCGCGCACCGGGGCGGCGCGAGGAGTCGGGCCGGCATCGATCTGGCTTCGCGCGCTCGTCGTGCTGGCCGCCTGCAAGGCGGTCGGCGGCCTCGCGGGCGTACTCGTCGCCGCTTCGGTGGGAACCGGCGGCGTCGAGCCGCCGCTCCCGCTCTGGGTGTTCGCGCTCCAGATCGGCGTCTTCGGCGCGGCCGGTGCCTATCTGATCCTCGGCGCGCGAGGCGACGCGCGGCCGGTGTACCTCGGCACCGCGTTCCTGCTCGTGGCGACGTCCTACGCGCTGCGTCCGCTCGAGATGCTCGAGAACGCGGGCGATGGCGCAG
Source organism: Myxococcota bacterium (assembly GCA_025453505.1). Taxonomy (GTDB): domain Bacteria; phylum Myxococcota_A; class UBA9160; order UBA9160; family PR03; genus PR03. The sequence continues at coordinate 11,484 of JALOQG010000015.1, forward strand.
CGTGGCTCGGTGTGTTGCGCGGCCTGCAGGCCGACGCCTTCCTGCCGGCGTGTCTGTGGCTCTTCTTCCGCGACTTTCCGCGCGCACTCGATTCGCCGCGACAACGCTGGCTGGGGCGCGCCGGCGTCTGGATCGCCGTGGCGATCGGCGTCGCGCTCTTCGGGGTCAGCGTCGTCTTGCTGCTGCCGGGAGAGTGGCCGGCGCTCCAGCCCTTCTCGGGCCGCAATCCCACGAGCCGGTACTGGACGATCGTCTACGGGTGGATCGCGCTGGCGCTCCCGTTCGCGCTCTGGCGCGCGCGTTCGGCGCGCTCCGAGGAGCGACGCCGCGTCGTGTTGTTCGTGGTCGGCGCGAGCCTCGGCGCGCTGCCGGTCGCCGCGCTCGTGATCCTCTTCGCCGTCTCGCCCGCCTTCGCCGCCGCCGCGCGCGGTCCCGAGTTCCGTCCGCTCTTCCTCGCCACGTTCCAGGCGTTGACGCTGTCGATTCCGGTCACCACCGCCTACGCCGTGCTCGTCGGCCGGGTGCTCGACGTGCGCGTGATCGTCCGCAAGGCGATCCAGTACGGCCTCGCGCGCGGCACCTTCGCGGTGGCCGTCGCCGTGCCCTTCGCCTGGCTGACGTTGCGGCTCCATCGGCTCCGCGGCCGCACGCTCGAACAGATCGCGAGCGATCCCGGCGCGCTGGCGCTGGCGGGTGCGTTTGCGGTGGGTCTCGTCGGCTTGTGGGTGCGCGACTCCGTCGTCGCCGGCATCGACCGCGTGTTCTTCCGCGACCACTACGACGCGCGGCAGATCCTGTTGCAGCTCGCCGAGACGATCCGGCGCGCGGACGGCGTCGACTCGCTGGCCACGCTGCTGGCGAGCGAGATCGATCGCGCGCTGCATCTCGAGTCGATCGCCGTGCTGGTCGCGGATCCGGCGCGTCGCGCACTGTGCGCGCCTGGGCGGCAGGTGCGTCCGCTCGACGCGACGTCCGAACTCGCGCTCCTGCTCCAGTCCGCGTCCGGGCCGATCGACGTCGATCTCGGCGACGCCCGATCGCCGCTGCGTGCGCTCGCCGAGGCGGAGCGGGAATGGCTGGTCGACGCCGCGGCGGATCTCCTCGTTCCGCTCACCTCCGGCGCCGGCGATCTGATCGGAGTGATCGCGCTCGGTGGCAAACGCAGCGAGATGCCGTTCTCGGCCGAGGACCGCCGTCTGTTCGCGTGGATCGCCGCGGCCGGGGCGACGGCGCTCGACAATCGCATTCTGCGATCCGCTTCCGGCGGTGCGAGCGCGTGGCGCAGCGAGGCCGAGTCCGGCGGTGGGGCCGATGTCGCGACGGCCCGCGAATGTCTCGCGTGTCGCACGGTCCACGCGCCGGCGTCGGAGCGTTGTCCCACCTGCGGGGCTGCGCTCGTGGCGTGCACGATTCCGCTGCGCCTCTTCGGGAAGTTCGAGCTCGAGGCGAGGATCGGCACGGGCGCGATGGGGGTCGTGTATCGCGCGCTCGATCTCGGGCTGCAGCGGCGCGTCGCGGTGAAGACGCTGCCGCGCGTCTCGCCGGAAGACGCGGTGCGGCTCCGCCGCGAGGCCCGCGCGATGGCGGCGCTCTCGCATCCGAATCTCGCCGCGATCCATGCCGTGGAGACGTGGCGCGGCACGCCCGTGCTGGTGCTCGAACTGCTCGACGGAGGAACGCTGGCCGATCGCATCCCGATCGCGCCGGCCGCGGGGATCGCGCTCGGAGTGGCGCTCGCCGATGCGCTCGCCTGCCTGCACGCGGCCGGCATCCTGCATCGCGACATCAAGCCGGGCAACATCGCCTTCACCAAGGACGCGACGCCGAAGCTGCTCGACTTCGGGTTGGCGCGTTCGCTCGGAGTCGCAGCGGTCGGCCCCGGGCCCGGTGCGCCAATGCCGGTCTTCTCCGCGGCCTCCGCGGGACGCACGGAGGGGTTCGCCGGAACGCCGCTCTACATGTCGCCCGAGGCGCTCGCGAACCGGTCGCCGGACGTGTCCTTCGACCTCTGGAGCCTGTCGGTCGTGCTCTTCGAAGCGCTCGCCGGGCGGCATCCGTTCGAACGCGCGACGTGGATCGAGACGCAGGACGCGATCCGACACGCGCGCGCCCTGGATCTGCGCGCGCTCGCGCCAGGGTGCCCCGCCGACCTCGCCGACACGCTCGCCGATTGCCTGAGTCCGCAGCCGCGGCGGCGTCCCGCGAGCGCCGAAGACCTGCGCGCACGCCTCGCAGCGCTCGCTCCCCGCGATCGGATGCGCGGGGCAGCCTGAATCGAGCGAAGCGGGTCGGGCGCGCCGGGCTGCGTCTACACCAGACGCGCCGCGCGCAGCGCGAGTTCGGCGATCGGCAGGCCGTACGGACACGCGCCGAGACAGCGCGCGTCGGTACAGGTGAGGCACGCGCTCGCGCGCGGGCCGGCCTCGGCGAGCGCCGCGCGCGCGAGCGAGACGTCGCCATAGTCTTCGGCGTACATGCGCGAGCGCATCAGATCGGCGATCGGTGCGCCGGCGGGGCAGGCGTTCTCGCACGCGTTGCAGCCGTAGCGGCACTGCGACGCGCCGTTGCGCGCTTCGTAGCGCGCGAGCAGGGCGCCGTCGGCGCGCGCGCTGCGCGTCCAGCCCGATGCGCCGAGGTACTCGTCCACCGACTCCGGTGTCTGCATCGTGACGATCAGCGCGTCGGCGAGGCCGCCGGACAGCACCCAGCGGAACGCCGCTTGCGCGAACGTCGCGCCGCCCGCCTCGTAGGGACGCATGTCGTTCAGACGCGCGCCGCGCAGCGTCTTCATCGCGATCACACCGACGCCCTTCGCGCGCGCCCGGCGCAGCAGGGTCGGTACGTCGGGCTGCACTGCGACGAAGTCGAGGCTCTTCGTGAACTGCTCGAGGAACCCCGGGTCCTGTCCGAAGTTGTGCGCGACCAGCCACACGTCGGCGACGTCGTGTTCGAGCGCGAAGTCGAGACACTCGGCGAGGCGTCCGCCGTGCCCCGAGATGCCGGTGAAGCGGATCTTGCCGTCGCGCTTCGCGCGCTCGGCGAACGTCGCCCACTCCGCGTTGCGCAGCCGCGCGACGTCGTTGACCGCGTGATTGAAGTAGAGCTCGACGCGATCGGTCTGCAGCCGCCGGAGACTGCCTTCGAGCGCGCGCATCAGCTGCGCGGCCGTCGTCGTCGGGCTGCACTGGGTCTTGGTCGCGATCACCACCGCGTCGCGACGCCCGCGCAGCGCGCGGCCGAGCGTCGTCTCGGAGGCGCCGTCGGTGTAGCTGTCGGCCGTGTCGAAGTACGTGATGCCGCGCGCGAGCGCGTGCGCGACGACGTTCTCTTCGCCCGCGAGCCGGCTCGACCCGAAGCCGATGTCCGGGATCTCGAGCCCCGTGCGACCGAGCTTCACGCGGCGCCGCACGCGCGGCGTCTCTACCGCGGCCGCAACGGGGCCCGCCGCGGCGATTCCGACGAGGCCGGTGGTTCCGATGCGCAGGAACTCGCGTCGATCGATCGTGCCCATTTCGCCAGCGTAGCGAGCCGGACTCGCGCGTCAGTCGCGGCGTCGCGCGCGCATCCGGCTGCGCCGGCGGCCGAGCGCGGCGCAGCCGTTCGCGCAGCGTCGTTGCGCATTCCGGGGCCCATCCCTCGCCGCCTTTACCGTGCGAGCGGATGCCGGATCAGGTCTCCGTGTCTTTCGGGCCCGCGATCGCGAACAGGGCTGCTGCGACGGCGTCCTTGTGTTCGAGCAGCACCACGCGGGCGATCGCGTCCGGGCCGAAGAGCAGGGCGCCGAGCTCCGCGGCGCTCGCGTCGAGGCGCAGGCCCTGGACGCGGGCCGCGTGGCGCGCGAGCAGCGTTTCCACGTGGCGATAGAAGCGGTCGGCGCCGTCGTTCGTCACGAAGAGCAGCCGCGAGAGGCGTGCGCCGCGCGCGACGCCGCTCTCGCGGTCGACCTGCGCGAGGCCGTGCGCCTCGGCGTCGAGCGCGGCCGTGATGCTCTCGAGGCCGCGTCGCACGCGGTTTGCCGTGCGCGCGCTGCGCAGCGCGTCCGCGAGCGCGGCGTCGAGCGGGATCGTCGCGATGCGCAGCGATCCACCGGGCCGCAGCGGTTGCGGATCGGCCGCGAGCCGGGCCGCGATCCGCGCTGCGCGCGGATCCGCCTCGACGGCCTTCGGCAGACGCCGGATCGCGTCGCTCATCGCGCGCGCCGCAGCGTCGCGAACGCCGCGTAGCCGGCGAGTGCGACACCGAGAGACGTCAGGTACGGATACGCGAGCTCCGCGGCGACCGCACCCACGTAGGTGGCGGCTCCGCCGATCAGGGCCGCGAGCGCGGACGCCGCGCCGCCGAAGCGCGTGAAGAGACCGAAGAGGACGGCGACCAGGATGCCCGCGCTGCCGAGCGCCGACGCCTCGTGCACGAGCGCGGCGACGCTGTCGCCGAGCAGCGCCACGACCGTCGCGACGACGCCGAAGCCGACGACGCCCGCGCGCGCGAGCCGCAGCTTCGCGCGTTCGTCCAGTCCGGGACGCAGCGGCAGCACCAGGTTGTGCGAGAACAACGACGAGCAGACGAGCAGCGTCGAATCCACCGTCGAGAGGATCGCCGAGACGAGCGCGCCGGCGAAGAGCACGTAGCCCCAGCTCGGCAGGAACTCCTGCGCGAGACGCGGCAGGATCTGCTCGCCGTCGTCGAGCCCCGGCAACAGGTGCGCGCCGAGCAGGCCGAGCGCGACCGGAATCGAGCCGATCGCGACGTACGCGACGCCGGCGCCGAGCGCAGAGCGTCGCGCGACTTCGGGCGCGCGCGTCGCGGAGACGCGTACGACGAGTTCCTGCGCCACGACGGAGCCGAGGATCGGTACCGACCACGCCTCGAGTGTCGCGAAAAGCGGCGCATCGACCGGCGCACGCGCGGCCTGGCCCGTCTCGATCACCGCCAGCGCCGCCTCCGCACCGCCCACCTGCGCGACGATCAGGACGAGCATCGCGCCGAGTCCGACGATCAGGGCGACGCCCTGCACGACGTCCGTGATCGCGTCGGCGAGCAGTCCGCCCAGCGCGGTGTACGCGATCACCACGGTCGCGGCGATCGCGATGCCGACCTCGACCTCGAGCGCCGACGTGCTCGCGAGCACGTGGCCGAACGCGCGGATCTGCGCGGCGGCCCACAGCGCCGAGGTCGGGATCATCAGCACCGCCGCGACGCGTTCGACGCCCGGTGAGAAGCGCGCGCGGAACAGGTCGGCGAGCGTGGTCAGCCGGCGCCGCCACAGCGGTACGGCGAACACGACACCGAGCAGGATCAGGCAGACGCCGTACGCGAACGGCTCCGTCGTCGCGATCGAGAGCCCCTCGCCGTAGACCTGCCCCGCGGCGCCGAGGCACGTCTCCGCGCCGAACCACGTCGCGAAGATCGAGAACGACGCGAGCCCGTAGCCGAGGCGGCGGCCGGCGAGCAGGTAGTCGGACTCGTCCGCGATGCGGCGCGACACCCAGGCGCCGATCGCGAGTTGGGCGGCGATGTAGGCGAGGACGCCGAGGAGGAGGGGGCTCATGGTCGGGCGCCGATCCTAGTGAGCCTCGCCGTGGCCCGCCGGGCCTCTTCCGGCGTCGCCCGCGGGGTGGCTCCTTCCACTCTCGGGCCGCGACCCACCGACCGTTCCTCCGGGAGTACGCTGGGGCCGGTTTCGGCTCACCGGTGGACGTGAGGTCGT
>JALOQG010000016.1 GCA_025453505.1 Myxococcota bacterium
CGGACTCGGCTGGAAGGCGGCCGCCGTATTCGTCGGACTCGTCACCTTCCGCCAGTTCCTGTTCCTACCCTCCGCCGTCGTGCTTCCGGTGGGCGGGCTGGTGTTCGGGATGGAGCTCGGCACGCTGCTCGGCGCGCTCGGCATCCTGGCTTCGGCGGTCCTCAAGTATTCGATCGCGCGCGGGCTCGGCCGCGAGTGGCTGCGCCCGTACTTCGGCGCGGCGGTCGACGCGTTCGAGAAACACGCCGCGGCGGCGGGGCCGGTGCTCGTCGGTCTCGTCACCGCGCATCCGGTGGGCCCGATGACTCCGATCTACTGGGGCGCGGGCTTCGCGGCCGTGCCCGTCGTCACGTTCCTGGTCGCCGTCGCCATCGCGGCTCCGATCCGCGCGTTCGCCTACTCGTTCTTCGGCTCGACGCTGCTCGAGCCGGGCACGCCGCGATTCTGGATCGCATCCGTGTTGCTCGCGCTCGCCGCACTCGCACCGCTCGCGCACCCGGGCATCCGTGCGGGCCTGATGCGCGCCGCCGGTCGCGGGCCCTCCACGCCCGAAGCATGAACGGCGCACGACCGAGCTGGCGGTCGCTCGCGATCCTGTTCGCCGTCGCCACGCTGGCCGTCGCCGTCCTCTACGGCCGCACGCTCGATCACCAGCTCGTGTGGATGGACGAGACCGAGATCGGCGAAGCGGCGATCGTACTCGCGCCCGGCGTGCCGTGGTCGTCCGCCTTCACGCGACCGCTTCACGCCAGCGCGCAGGGCGTCAATCCGTACTACCGCCCGCTGCAGATCCTCGTCGCGACTGCCGTACACCGCGCCGCGGGACCGACGCCGCGCGTCTACCGCGCCGTGCTCTTCGCTGCGGCGATCGGCACCGCGTTCGCCTTCGGAGCGCTGGCGCTGCATCTCTTCGCGAACCTGCCGCTCGCGATCGCGGCAATGGCGGTTGCCATCGCGCATCCCGCGATGATCGAGTCGTGGGTCTGGATTTCGGGACTCGGCGAGGCGCTGGCGGGCTTCTTCACGATCGCGAGCGTCGCGTGCGCCGCGCTCGCCCTCGATCGCGGCCCGCGTGCGCGGCTCTGGACGGCGCTCTCGGTCGCGGCGCTCGCGCTCGGGCTGCTCTCGAAGGAGAAGGCCGTCGTGGTGCCCGCGCTCGTCGCGGCGCTCTGGCTCTCGCAGCGGCTCGCAACGGACGGCGTGCGCGGCGTCTTCGCCGATCGCGCCGCGTCGCGCCGCGCGCTGCTGCTGGTCGGCGCGCTGGTCGCGGGGGTCGCGCTCTATCTCGTCGCACGGCCCATCCTGATGGGCCGCGGGCTCGTCGCGGCGTCTCCGATCGGAGGGGATCGCGTCACGCATCTGCTCTCCGCGGTCGCGTCGTGGTCCGCCAGCATGGGGTGGCTCGCCGCGCCGCTCCACTCGACGACGTCGGACGCCGTCGACGTGGTGCGTTCGTTCGGCGACGGGCGCGTTCTCGCCGGCGCGCTGCTGCCGCTCGCGACGCTCGGGCTCGCGCTCGTCGCGGCGCTGCGGGGCCGGCCCGTCGCGGCGTTCGGCCTCGCGTGGGTGTGGATCGCGTTCCTGCCGACGTCGAATCTGTTTCCGCAGATCCACGCGCGCGCGGAGCGATATCTCTTCCTCTCGGCGTTCGGCTACGCGCTCGTGCTCGTCGACGTCTTTCGCGCGATCGCGGCGCGCATCCATCCCGGCGCAGCAGTCGCGGCTGCAACGGCCGGCGCGCTCGTCGTGACGCTCGGCTTCGCGCAGCGCACGTGGGTGCGCTCGTCCGCGTGGCAGTCGACCGAGACGCTCTTTCGCGCCGACCTCGCGCGCGATCCGGGCTTCCGCGAGGGCCGCTTCCACCTCGCGAACGCACTCGTCGCGTCGGGGCGCTTCGCCGAGGCCGAGGCCGAGCTGCGAGCGCTGCGTGCGCCGGCCGCCGGCGAGCGTTCGGGCTACGTGAACGCCATCGGAGTCGAGCGGCTCACGTGCGCGACCGAACTCGGGCTCGGCCGTCCCGCGCAAGTGTCGGCGCTGCTCGATCGACTCGAGCGCGAACGATCGCCGGCGGCGCAGGATCCCGGTGTACGCACCTGCGCCGCGCAGGCGTTGGAGGCGATGGGCCGCACGCAGGAGGCGGCGTCGCGCTACGAGCAGGTCGTCGCGTCGCTCGGCGGCGCCGAGCCGCCTGCCGGCCTCTCGCTCGCGCTCGCGCGAACCCACGCGAAGCTCGGCCATCGCACGGACGCGCGGCAGTGGCTCGATCGCGCACGCGCGAGCGGCCCGCGCGAGACGGCCTTCGACTTCCAGCTCATGCAGGTCGAGAAGCTGCTCCGTTGATCGGCCGCCGGACCTCGACGTCCGATTCCGGCGAGCCGAGCCGCCTCGGGCCTGGCAACATGACGCGCGTGGAACTCGATCGCGACACCTGTTACCGGGCCTTGCGGCTGCGCGATCCGCGCTTCGACGGGCGTTTCTTCGTCGCGGTGCGCACCACCGGGGTCTACTGCCGTTCGATCTGTCCGGCGCGTTGCCCGAAGCTCGAGAACGTCGAGTTCCACCGCAGCGCCGCGTCGGCGCAGGAGGCCGGCTTCCGGCCTTGCCTGCGCTGTCGGCCCGAATGCGCGCCCGATCTGGCGAGCTGGCGCGCGACGTCGCGCACCGTCTCGCGCGCGCTCGCGTTGATCGCCGAGGGCGCGCTCGACGCGGCGGACGTCGCGTCGCTGGCGTTGCGCCTCGGTATCGGCGAGCGCCAGCTCCGCCGGCTCTTCGACCGACACCTCGGCGCGTCGCCGATCGCCGTCGCGCAGACGCGCCGCGTGCTGCTCGCCAAGCAGTTGCTGCACGAGACGCGCATGAGCATGGTGGAGGTCGCGTTCGCGGCCGGCTTCGGCTCCCTGCGCCGCTTCAACGAGACCTTCCACCGCCTCTACGGCCGCTCGCCCTCGGCCCTGCGCCGCGAGGCGGGCCCGGGCGGCACGGCTGCGACCGGCATCACGCTGACCCTCGGCTACGCCGCGCCCTACGACTGGCCCGCGATGCTCGCGTTCTTCGCCGCGCGCGCGATCCCGGGCGTGGAAAGCGTCGAAGGCGATCACTACCGCCGTACGATCGATGTGAACGGCAGCCACGGGAGCATCGACGTCGCACCGCTGGCGCGCCGGTCCGCGCTCTCCGCGACGATCCGCATCGCCGATCTGCGCGCGCTGCCGGCGATCATCGGCCGCATCCGCGGCTTGTTCGACCTCGGCAGCGACATCGGCGCGATCAACGCGCAGCTCGCGGAGGATCCGAGCCTCGCCGCGCTGATCGCCGCGCGGCCCGGCCTGCGTGTACCGGGCGCGTGGGATCCGTTCGAACTCGCGGTGCGCGCCGTGCTCGGCCAGCAGATCACGGTGACGGGTGCCCGGCGGCTCGCCGCGCAGCTGATCGAGGCGCACGGAGCGCCGCTCGCGACGGGTCCGCACGACGGTCTGACGCGCGTCTTTCCGCGTCCCGAGCAGCTCGTCCACGCCGACCTCGCGCTCGGCATGCCACGCGCGCGCATCACCGCACTGCGCGGCATCGCGGCCGCCGCCGTCGCCGATCCGTGTCTCTTCGAGACCGGCGGAGATCTCGACGCGAAGCTCGCTCGCTTGCGCGCGCTTCCCGGCATCGGAGAATGGACCGCCCAGTACATAGCGCTGCGGGCGCTTCGCGAGCCCGACGCATTCCCCGCCGCCGACATCGGTCTGCTGCGCGCGATGGCCGACCGGGATCGCGTGCGTCCGACGCCGGCCGGGCTGCTCGCGCGCGCCGAACGCTGGCGCCCGTGGCGCGCCTACGCTGCCCAGCATCTCTGGAGCGCCGAGCCGGCGATCGCAGGAGAGCGACGGTCTACGCAAGGAGAAGCCGCATGAAACCGGATCGGGTGTTCCGAGAGCTGCACGCGCCGGGGCGTCTGCTGCGGCTGCCGAATGCGTGGGACGCGGGCAGCGCGCGACTGATCGAAGCGGGTGGCGCCGCCGCGATCGCGACGACCAGCGCGGGCCTCGCGTGGGCGCGCGGCCATCGGGACGGCGACGTGCTGCCGGGCAGCGTCCTGCGCGCGGCCGTCGCGGAGATCGCGCGCGTGATCTCGGTCCCGCTCAGCGCCGACGTCGAGGGTGGCTACTCGAGCGATCCGCGCGCGGTCGGCGACACGATCGCGGCGGTGATCGACGCGGGCGCCGTCGGGGTGAACCTCGAAGACGGCGCCGCTCCGGTCGACCTGCTCTGCGCGAAGATCGAAGTCGCGAAGCAGGTCGCGTCGCGCGCCGGCGTGGACCTCTTCGTCAACGCGCGCACCGACGTCTATCTGCGCGGCCTCGTGCCGAAGGAGCGCGCCGTGGCCGAGTCGATCGCGCGCGGCGAGCGCTATCGGGCCGCCGGCTGCGACGGCTTCTTCGTGCCGAAGCTGCACGTCGCGGAGGAGATCCGCGCCGTCGTCGCGGCCGTCGCGCTGCCGCTCAACGTGCTGGTGATGCCGGGTCTCGCCCCGGTCGCGGAGCTCCAGACGCTCGGGGTCCGGCGCGTCAGTGCGGGGTCGGCAATCGCGGCGGCAGCGCTCGGCGTCGTGCAACGCGCGACGCAGCACTTTCTCGGGGACGGCCGCTACGACGCGATGTTCGAGACGAGCGCGGACTACCGAACGATCAACGAGCTGTTTCGCTGACGCATCTCGATCTCGTGCACCGATCCCTCGTCCGGGAAATGTTCGAAGTAGCCCTGCAGGATGTCTTCGCCGGCCGCGTTCGCGAGCAGCGACGCCGCGATCTCGCCGTGCGTGACGACGGCGACCGCCCGTCCGGCATGCTGCTGCGCGAGCGCCGCGAGCTTCGCGCTCGCGCGGTCGAAGCCGTCGTGCAGGGACTCGCCGCCGGCGGGTTGCGGATCCTTGCCCGCCTTCCAGTTGCGCATGCGGGCGGTGCCGCTCGACGTCGCGCGATCGCTTCCCGTGTCGAGCGTGCGGAACGCCTCGTCGACGATCGGTGCTTCGAGGCCGAGCGCCTTCGCGATCGCTTCCGCGGTCTGCCGTGCGCGGCGCGCGGGAGACGAGTAGACGGCGACGATCTCCTTTCCGCGCAGCGACGCGCCGACCCGTTCGGCCTTCGCGAGACCGGCCGGCGTGAGCGCGTCGAGCTCCGCCGTCGACATCGCGCGCGGACGCTGCGCGGCGGGCACGTTCTTCCAGGCGTTCGCGTGGCGGATCACGTAGACGCGCAGCCCGGATCCGGCTGCCGGGACAGGCGGCGCCTCCTGGGCATGCGACGACGCAGCCAGCGAGACCGCCAGGAAGAGGAGCGCGAACGACGCGTGCGATCGGGTCAACGGGGCATCTCCAGCGGCTCGAAGAACGCGATCGCCTCGCGTTCCGCGTCGCGACGGTAGGCGAGATCCGGCGGCGCCGTGCGGTCGCGCAAGCCGTGGTAGAGCGCGATCGAAGCGCGCAGTGCGCGCGCGCAGGAGTGCGGCTCGTGGAACGCGAGCGTCTCGCGCAGCGCGGGCACGAGATCCGGGCGCAGCGTCTCGAAGCGCCGCACGCCGTTCGGCGTGGCGCCGATCTCCGCGAGCGCGAGCGGTCCGATCACGCGGGCGCGCAGGAAGCCGATGGCGTCGATCGCTTCGAAGAGCTCGCCCCGCGCGATCTTGCCGGCGATGTAGTGGACCCAGGCCCAGAAGCGGTCCTCGATCCACTGCAGCCGTGGTTGCGGGTACAGAGGCTCCGCACTCGCGAGCACGTCCGCGAGACGGCCGTCCCGATCGAAGAGGATGCGGTTCTCGTCCACGCGCCGCGCGGCGTCGGGCAGCGCGACGAACTTGAGATCGACGTGCAGGAGCGGAGGTCCGTAGAGGCAGATCAGCAGGCGCGCTTCGCCGACGTGATCGCCGGGGAACGCCGCGAGCAACGGACCGAGCGAGGCCGCGATCGCCTCGCGTTCGAGCATCACCGCCTCGACGTGCGCCGGCTCGATCGCGACGACGAAGTCGAGGTCCGAGTGCGCGTCCATCACGCCGTTCGCGAACGAGCCCGCGGCCGCGATGCCGACGATGCGCGGATCGGCCGCGAGGATCGGCAGCGCCTGCTCGGCGAACGCGGCGAGCGGCGGCGGAACGCGCGCTATGGCCCGACCTGCTGCTTCGGCTGCGCCTCGGCGACCCGCTGCAGCACGTAGGCCTGGATCCAGCGCGCCTCGTCGGGCGAGAGCACGTCGCCGAAGGCGGGCATGCCCTTCGCTTCCCGGGTTCCTGCGACGACGATGTCGGCGAAACTCGCGTGCGTCTCGGCGCTCGCGCGGCGCAAGTCGGGGATCACGCCGCCCGACACGACCTTGAGTCCGTGACACACGGCGCACCACTCGTGATAGAGCAGGGCGCCCTGCTTCCGTTCCTTCGCGCCGACCTTCACGGCGAACGGCGCGGGCGGGATCGGCGACTTGTCGAACGGGACCGTCGGCGGCAGCACCGCCGTGCCCCCGAGTTTGAAGGTGAGCACGCGCCCGACGCTCGTCACCTCGGCACGCGCGGCCGCTTCGCCGTAGGCGAGCGGGAAGACGCCGCCCCAGCCGGCCATCACCGTCACGAACTGCTCGCCATCCACGAGATACGTGATCGGCGCCGCGACGACGCCGGTTCCGGCGGGCGCGTGCCAGAGCAGCTCGCCGTCGCTCGCGCGATACGCGACGAAGCGGCCGTCGGCGGTGCCTTCGAACACGAGGTCGCCCGCGGTCGCGAGCACGCCGCCGTTCCACGCGCTCTTGTACTCCGCGCGCCAGACTTCACGCTGCTTGATCGGATCCCACGCGACGAGGCGGCCCTTCACGACGTCGCTCCAGCCGTCGGGCACCTTCAGGTTCGCCTCGAAGCCGGTGCCGGTGTTCCACGAGCCCGCACGCGCGTCGAAGTTCTTCGCCAGCGAGTACGCGCCCGGCATCTCGTGCACCGGGAAGAACACCAGCTTCGTCTTCGGATCGAACGCCATCGGCTGCCAGTTGTGCCCGCCGAGCGGCGACGGCGAGATCATGCGCATCTGGCCGTCGTAGTTGCCGAGCGTGGACTCGTAGGGGCGGCCGCTTTCGGCGTGCACGCCCGTCGCCCAGGTGATCTCGGCGTAGTTGTTGGCGGAGAGGAACTCGCCGGTCGCGCGGTCGATCACGTAGAAGAAGCCGTTCTTCGGCGCCTGCATGATGACGCGCCGGGGCTGGCCGCCGATCTCGAGCGTCGCGAGGATCATGTGCTGCGTCGCGGTGTAGTCCCAGTTGTCGCCCGGCGTCGTCTGGAAGTGCCAGACGTACTCGCCCGTGTCGGCGCGCAGCGCGACGATCGAGGACAGGAAGAGGTTGTCGCCCTTGCCCGCGCTGCGGTGTTTGCGCGTCCAGGGCGAGCCGTTGCCGACGCCGATGTAGACGAGCCCGAGTTCGGGGTCGTAGGCCATCGAGTCCCACACCGTGCCGCCGCCGCCGACTTCCCACCACTTGCCGTGCCAGGTCTTCGCGGCCTTCGCGAGCGCCGCCGATTCGAAGGGCTTCGAAGGATCGCCGGGCACCGTGTAGAAGCGCCAGGCGAGCTGGCCCGTCGCGGCATCGTAGGCGGAGACGTACCCCCGCACGCCGAGCTCCGCGCCGCCGTTTCCGATCAGCACCTTGCCCGCGACGACGCGCGGCGCGCCGGTGATCGTGTAGGAGCGGTTCGGATCGGCGGTGAGCGTCTCCCAGACCACGGCGCCCGTCGCGGCGTCGAGCGCGATCAAGCGTCCGTCGAGCGTGCCGAGGAAGACCTTGCCCTCGTACACGGCGACGCCGCGGTTCACGACGTCGCAGCAGGCGATGCGGCCGTAGCGGCGCGGCACCTGCGGATCGAAGGTCCAGAGCAGCGTGCCGGTCCGTGCGTCGATCGCGTGCGCGACGCTCCACGGTCCGGTCGTGAAGAGCACGCCGTCCACGGCGATCGGTGTCGCCTCGACACCGCGGTTGGTGCCGAGTTCGATCGACCACGCGAGGCCGAGGCGTCCGACGTTGCCGGCGTGGATCTGGTCGAGCGGGCTGTGTCGCTGTTCCGCGTAGGTGCGGCCGTGCGTCAGCCAGTTGCCGACGTCGGCGTCGGCCGCGACGAGACGCGCGTCGTCGATCGCGCCGGTGCCGACGCGGATGCGGGCGCGCAGATCGGCTGCGGCCTTCTGCTCGTCTCTTCCCTGCTGGCCCGTCGTGGCGCACGCCGCGAGCAGCGCTGCAATGCCGACGACGGCGATCTGACGAACTCGGCTGCGCATGAGCCCTCCCGCGGGAGCGGCATCATACCGCGCCGATCCGCTCCAGGATCACGTCGATGAGCGCATCATGAACGCCGAGCGGGGCGCTGACGCGCACGCGCGCGCCGTGACGACGCGCTGCGGCACGCGCCAGCCGCGGAACGTCGCTCCGGGCATGTCGGCCCGGGGCGAGGAAGAACGGGTGCACCACGATTTCGCGAGCGCCCGCTCGTACGCAGGCCTCGACGCCGGCGTCGATGGAGGGATCGGCGAGTTCCATGTGAGCGAACTTCACGACGTGCTCGGGCAGACGCTTGGCGAGCCGGCGCGCGACGGCGGCGAGCACTCGATTGGCCGCGGGCGCGCGCGAGCCGTGGTCGACGAGCAGGATCGCCCGCTTCGGAGCGCCGCGCTTCAGCGGCAACGCGCCAGCGCCGCTTCGAGATCGGCGCACAGATCGCCCGCGTCCTCGAGCCCGACCGAGAGCCGCACGACCGCCTCGCTGATGCCCTTGCGCAGCTTCTCCTCCGGCGCGAACGCGGCATGGCTCATCAGCCACGGATAGCCGATCAGCGACTCGACGCCGCCGAGGCTCTCGCCGAGCGAGAAGATCTGTGTCGATTCGCAGAGCGTGCGCGCGGCGGCCGCACCGCCCGCGAGCTCGATCGTGACCATGCCGCCGAAGCCGCGCATCTGCCGGCGCGCGAGTTCGTGACCGGGGTGATCCGCGAAGCCCGGATAGTGCACCGCGGCGACGCCGTCGCGACCGCGCAGGAACTCGGCGATCTGTTTCGCGTTGGCTTCGTGCTGGCGCATGCGGACCGCGAGCGTCTTCGCCCCGCGCAGCGTGAGCCACGCGTCCCACGGCCCGGGCACGCCGCCGGTGGCGTTCTGCGCGAAGCGCAGCTTCTGCAGCGTCTCCTCGTCGTCCACGACGACCGCGCCGCCGATCACGTCCGAGTGTCCGCCGAGGTACTTGGTCGTCGAGTGGACGACGACGTGCGCCCCGAGCGCGAGCGGATTCTGCAGGAACGGCGTCGCGAAGGTGTTGTCCACCACGAGCCAGGCGCCGTGGCGACGCGCGATCTCGGCGCAGGCCGCGACGTCGATCAGGCGCAGCATCGGGTTCGTCGGGCTCTCGATCCACACCATGCGCGTCGCGGGCGTGATCGCCTTCGCGACCTCCTCGGGCCGCGTCGCGTCCACGTAGGTGAAGCGCACGTCGTAGCCCGGCAGGATCTTCGAGAAGAGCCGGTACGAGCCGCCGTAGAGATCGTCGGCGACGACGACGTGGTCGCCCGCGTGCACGAGCTGCATCGTGCCCGCGATCGCGGCCATGCCCGACGCGTAGGCGAGGCCGAAGCGGCCGCCTTCGAGCGCCGCGATGCAGGTCTCGAGCGCCTGGCGCGTCGGGTTTCCGCTGCGCGAGTAGACGAAGCCGCGGTCGGCGCCGATCGCGTCCTGCGTGAAGGTCACCGTCTGGTAGACGGGCACGATCGTGGCGCCAGTGGCGGCGTCGGCCGCCTGCCCGGCATGGATGGCGAGCGTCTCGAAGTTCATGCGTTCCTCACGGTCGGGTCACTACCAGTAGGAGGCGGTCGCGGTCACGTCGCCCAGAACGCGGACGCGGCAGGCGAGGCGCAACTCCGGCTCGACGCGATTGCGTGCCTTGATGCGCGTCTCGTCGTCGGCTTCGGGGCTGAGTGCGTCGACGCCCGCGAGGATGCGCAGCGCGCATTTGCCGCAGAGGCCGTCGGCGCCGCAGCTGCGTGCGATGGGAAGCCCGGCGGTGACCACCGCATCGAGCAGCGTGGTCCCCGAGGGCACCTCGACGGCGACGTCGCCGGGCAGCAGCCGGATCTGGGGCATGGCGGCCAGCATAACGCGCGCTCTAGGCGCGGTGGACGGCCCGGTCTAAGCTCCGCGTCCATGGCGACCGCCGCGATCATCGTGATCGGCAACGAGATCCTCTCGGGCAAGGTCGTCGACACCAATTCCCCGTATCTGTGTCGCGAGCTGCGCGGACTCGGTGTGGACGTCGATCGCATCGTCGTGATCCCCGACGAGATCGACGTGATCGCCGCCGAGGTGCGCGCGCAGAGCGACAGCCACGACTGGGTCTTCACCAGCGGCGGCGTCGGCCCGACCCACGACGACCTCACGATGGATGGCGTCTCGAAGGCGTTCGGCGTGCCGATCGAAGTCAACGAGTCGATCGTCGCGCGCATCGAGCGGGCGACCGGCCACGCGGCCAACGAGAGCCAGCGCAAGATGGCGTCGCTGCCGCAGGGCGCGCACCTGATCGACACGGGCGATCTGTGGTTCCCCGTGGTGGTGGTGGGCAACGTCCACATCTTCCCGGGCATTCCGGAGCTGCTCCAGAAGAAGTTCGACTCGATCCGTTCGCGCTTCCAGGGCGTGCCGTTCGTGCTCAGGCGCGTCTACGTGCGGCGCAAGGAGAGCGACATCGCGCAGGAGCTGAACGAGCTGCTCGAAGCGCATCCGGAGCTGATGCTCGGCTCGTATCCGCGCATCCGCGGGACCGAATACGAGGTGCTCCTCACGCTCGAGTCGCGCGACGCCGCCTACGTGACGCGCGCGCTCGAAGCGCTGCTCGCGCGGCTGCCCGCCGACGCCGTCCACAAGGTGGAGTGAGCGACCCGACCGCGCACGACGTCTGGCTGCGCGCGCTGGCCTACGGCCACCCGCTGTGGATGACCGCGGCGATCGCCTGCGCCGCGCTCGCCGCGCGATCGGGCCTCGCGATGCGCGGCGCGCGACGACTCGGCACGCGCCGCGACCCGGGCGATCGCGCGCGTCATCTCCGCATCGCCAAGCTCGCGGTCGCGGGGATCGCGATCGGCTGGATCGGCGGTCCGCTCTCGATGTACGCGTTGCGCGGCCGCGCGCCGTTCGAGACCGCGCACGCGTGGCTCGCGACGGGAGCGCTCGTGCTCTTCGTCGCCACGGCCGTTCTCGGTCGCGGCCTCGAGCTTGGCCGCCATCGCCGCCTCGAAGCGCACGCGCTCGTCGCGATGGCGGCGCTGCTGGCGGCGGGCCTCGCCGCGATCACCGGCTTCGTGCTGCTGCCCTGAATGACACGGGCGCGGCCCGAATGAGAACGGGCGCCGGCCTCGCGGCCGACGCCCGTCCAGGCGCTTTCCCCTTGGCGGCTAGTTGAGGTCGGCGAAGAGGGTCAGGAACTGGCCCTGTCGCGAGACCTCGACACCCTCGAGGCTCAGGCCGAAGAACTGCGGCAGCGGGAATCCGCCGAGACCGTCGCCCAGAGCCGGCAGCACGTCGGGGAGCAGGAATCCCAGCACCTGTGCCAGCGACGCCTCGTTGACGGTGATGTTGGAGACCAGGAACGCGATCTTCAGATCCGTCACGCTCGCCACCGAGAAGGCCAGCGAGCTGGTCAGGTTGTCGAAGGTGAGCCCGAGCCCCGAGCGCAGGTCGATGGCGCCGCGGATCACGAGTCCGCCGTTGCCCGCGAAGTTGTCGAAGTGCACCTCGATCTGGAGCTGCGGAATCTTGAGTTCGGCGATCTCGCCGCCGGGACCCGGCGCGCCGGTCAGGAACGGCGCCAGCGTGGGCTTGAGATCGATCCGCATCGGCTGTTCCGGATCGAAGCCGGCGAGCGTGGGAATGAAGAGCGAGAGCAGACCCGCCGTCACCGGCTGGAGGCCCGTGCCGAGATCGATCTCCGTCAGCGACGTCTGCAGCAGGCCGCACTCGATCTGCGCCTTGAGCAGCTGGTTGAACGCCGAAGTCGAGATCGACACCGCGAGGCCGTAGGGGAGTCCGCCGACCGGCGTCGTCGCGCCGAAGCTCGGGAAGGACTCGGGCACGTGGTACGACGCCGAGAGGTCGGGGGCGCCGACCGGCGGCAGGCACTCGCCCGGATCGTTGCCGACGCTCGCGGTGATGCGCGTGTCGGATCCGAGCGTCACGCCCGCGTTGTCCTCGGTGACCGCGAAGAGCGGCGCCTCGAAGTTGACCTGGAGCGCTTCGCCGATCGGACCGG
The DNA here is from genome assembly GCA_025453505.1 of Myxococcota bacterium. Lineage (GTDB taxonomy): Bacteria > Myxococcota_A > UBA9160 > UBA9160 > PR03 > PR03. The sequence continues at coordinate 12,294 of JALOQG010000016.1, forward strand.
AGATCGAGATGTCGGCGAGCGCGACCTCGATCGCGTCCGCGACCGGCGCGTCCACCGGGCCGGCGCCGTCCGGATCGTCGAGGAAGTCCTGGAAGCCGTCGAGCACGAGCGGCTCGACGTCGCCGATGATCAGCTGGATCAGGTCGCCGATCAGCGGGAAGTCGCAGATGCCGTCGGTGAACTCCTGATTGAAGCCCGTGAACGAGACGTCGAGGGTGCCCGGGTTCTGGTTCACGTCCACCGCGGTCGGATCACCGGCCGCCGGCGAGAGCGCGTAGTCGCCCAGGATCTGCGTGTTGGATGCGGTCAGCCGCAGTCCGCAGCTCGGTGCGATGCCCGAGACGCCGATGATGTCGAGGTCGATGCGCAGATTCTGGATGTCGACGTCGCCGGTGACGAAGTTCGTCATCGAGTCGGCGTCGATCGAGAAGCCGGTGATGCTGGCCGGCGGGTTCGAGACGCGCACGTCCACGCGGCCGAGACACGTGCCGAACGGTCCGCCGATCGCGCAGTAGTTGTCGATCAGCAGCGTATTGACCGGGAGCAGCGTCGCCGGGTCGATCGCGACGCCGCCGGCGATCAGGGGCTCGAGCTGGTCGAGGCCGGTGTCGCCGAGCCGGAGCGCGACGCCGTTGAGCGAGAACGCGCCGTCCGCGACCGACTGGCCGCTGATCACGACGATGCGCTGGCGCTTCTTGACGAGACCGTTCGGGGCGACCCGGAGTTCCGCGTAGTACGGGTTGATGGTCCCCTCCGTGGCGCTCGCCGGCAGCGAAATCGACCACGCTCCGTTGGTCGTGTTCAGGCTGGCCAGGACCCCGTTCACGCGGACCTCGTGCTGCCCCAGTGATACGCCCGAGATCGTTCCGGTCAGGTTCACCGTGGTCGAGGTCGTGAAGGCGCCGTGCGTCGGCGAGGTGATCACGATCGCCGGCTGCGGGCCGCACGCCGCACCCAACGCGAACAACGGCGCCATCGACGCCACTACCAACCAGCGCAAACTCCGCTGCATGCTCTCCCCCTTCGGACATTGGAATGGCGCCGTCGGTGGACGACGCCTCGAAATGCACCCACAGCGCTCGGACGAGCGCGACCGTCTCATCTACTACCCGCGGGTGTCGGGAGTCAATCAGGACCGTCGGTCAGGCCCTGCGGGGGTCTGGATTTTCTACCGACGCGTCGAATCCGAGTACGGCTACCGTGCGCGTCCGTGAGGGATGCAGGCGAGACGCAGGTGAGAGATGGACTCGACGCGGTGCAGCGGCGCCGTGGGCGCCGTCTCGCCGTGCTCTCGCATCCGGCCGGCATGACGCACCGGAACGTGTTCACCGATCAGCTGCCGACGCTGGCCTTGATCGGCCTCGGCGCGAGCGAGGCGTGGATCGGGCTCCAGCGCGCTTTCGAACCGGTCTCGCAGCTGCTCCAGCTGCCCGCGCTGCGGTTGATCGGCCGCCATCGGAAGCGGTCGATCCTCGTCGCGGGACAGGCGATGGCCGTTGTCGCCGGTCTGCCGCTCGTGGCGTATGCGTGGCTCGCACGGGCGGGCGGCGATCTCGCACTCGGCATCGCGCTCGCGAGCCTGTGGGTCACGGCGGTCGGCATCGTGATCTCGCACACGGTCTGGTTCCCGCTGCTGCGCGGCTACGTCGAGCCGGGCCGCATCGGTCACTTCTTCGGCGTGCTCCGCACGGGTTGGCACCTGACGCTGATCGCGTACTTCCTCGGCGCGCAGCTCTGGCTCTCGGCGCATCCGGGCGCCTTCGGCGCGCTCTTCGGCGTCGCGACGCTCGCGGGCCTGCTGCGCATGGCGCTGATCGTGCGGCTGCCCGACGCCGGCGCACCGACGGGCGAGCGGATCCGCGCGCGCGCGGCGATGCGCCTGCTGCGCGATCACCGCGAACTGCGCCGCTATCTCGCCGGGATGGTCCTGTGCGGCGCCCCGCGCCGCGCGGCGCTGCCGTTCGCGGTGGTGATGATGCGGCGTTCGATGGGACTTTCCGACGCCGACGTGATGCTGACGACCGTGGCGTCGTTCGCGGGCGGCTTCGCGTCGCTCTATGCGTGGGGCCGCGCGGTCGATCGCTTCGGCGCCGCGCCCGTGTTCCGCTTCACGGCGTGGCTCTCGTCCGCGCTGCTCGTCTGGCTCGCCGCCGCGGGCCCGACGGCGTCGCTGGCCGCGATGACCGCGTTCTTCTTCGTGTTCGTGGCGCTGGCGTCCGGCTTCGGTGTCGCCGACACGCACGTGCTCTTCGGTCTTTCGCCGGAGCGCGAGGCGACGCCGACGCTCGTCATCGCGGACGTGACGGCCAGTCTGGCGTACGGCGCGGCGCCGTTCCTCGTCGGCATCGCGCTCGATCGCGCGATCGGCGGCGGCGCCGATCCGATCGCGGCCTATCGCACGCTCTTCGTCGCGGCGGCGCTCGTGATGGCGCTCTCGCCGCTTCCCTTGCGACGCTTCAGGAAGTGACGATCACGGGATCAGGAGGACGCGGCCGAAGGCGGCGCGGCTCTCGATGAAGGCGTGGGCGGCGGCGGCCTGCGCGAGCGGGAAGCGGCGGTCGATCACGACGCGCAGCTCGCCCTTCGCGACGTCGCGCAGGTGGCCGTCGATCATCGCGTGCACCCGCGCGTGCTGGAAGAACGACTCGGCGCCGAGAAAGACGCCGGTCAGCGATCGATTGCCGGCCGAGAGGCTCGCCACGTCGAGCTGCTTGCCGCCGCGGCTCGAGTCGCCGACGGTGATGCAGCGCCCGCGGTAGCCGAGGCAGGCGAGGCTGCCCTGCAGCGTCGCGCCGCCCACCGAGTCGACGACGAGATCGCAGCCGCGCCCGCCGGTGATCTGCTGGACGGCGTCGACGAACGAAGTCGCGCGGTAGTCGATGCCGTGATCGAGACCGAACTCGCTCTGCAGCCGCGCGATCTTCTCGGCGCCGCCGGCCGTCGCGAGCACGGTCGCGCCGGCTCGCTTCGCGAGCTGGATCGCCGCGAGGCCGACGCCGCTCGCGCCCGCCTGGATCAACACCGACTCGCCGCGCTGCAGGCGGCCGAACTCGAAGAGGCAGTCGTCGGCCGTGCCGAACGGGATCGGGACGCACGCCGCGGCGTCCGTCGCGAGCGCGTCGGGAATCGCGAACGTGAAGCCGGCCGGCACCGCGACGCGCTCGGCGTGCGAGCCGTGCATCATCATCGCCGTGACGCGGTCGCCGGGCTTGCGGTCGCGAACATCCGCGCCGACTTCGCGCACGACGCCCGCGCACTGGTAGCCGACGACGTGCGGCGTCTTCGCCATGAGTCCGCGCGCGCGGTTGCCGACGTCGCCGCCCTCGATCGAGATCGCCTCGACCTCGATCACCACTCCGTCCGGCGCGCACGTCGGATCCGGCACGTCTTCGTAGCGGAGCACGTCGGGCGGGCCGGTCTGGTAGTAGACGGCGGCCTTCACCGCGGGATCGCCTCCACGGCGCGCTGGCGCAGCCAGTGGTCGGCGAGCACCAGCAGCACCATCGCCTCGACCATCGGCACCGCGCGCGGCAGCACGCACGGATCGTGACGGCCCTGCGCTTCGAGCGTGATGGCGTTGCCGTCGCGATCCACGGTGTCCTGCGCGAGGCGGATCGTGGCGGTCGGCTTGAAGGCGACGCGCACGACGACGTCCTCGCCGTTCGTGATGCCGCCCTGCACGCCGCCCGAGCGGTTGCTCGACGTGCGCGGACGACCATCCGGTCCGGGTACGTAGGGGTCGTTGTGTTCGATGCCGGTGAGCAGCGTGCCGGCGAAACCGCTGCCGATCTCGAAGCCCTTCGACGCGGGCAGCGACATCAGGGCCTTCGCGAGCTCGGCCTCGAGCTTGTCGAAGACCGGCGCGCCGAGACCCACGGGCACGCGCCGCGCGACGCACTCGACGACGCCGCCCAGCGAGTCGCCGCGACGCCGAGCGGCGTCGATGCGGCGCTCCATCTCGGCGGCGGCTTCGGGGTCGGGGCAGCGCACGGGATTCGCCTCGATCTGCGCGAGCGTCACGTGGGCGGGATCGACCTTCGCCTCGACCTCGTGGACGCTCTTCACCCACGCGAGGACTTCGACGCCACACTGCGACGCCAGCAGCGCACGCGCGATCGCGCCGGCGGCCACGCGGCCGATCGTCTCGCGCGCGCTCGCGCGGCCTCCGCCCTGCCAGTTGCGGATGCCGTACTTCGCCTCGTAGGTGTAATCCGCGTGCGACGGCCGGAACACGTCCTTCATGTGCTCGTAGGCCTGCGGCCGCGCGTCCTGGTTGCGCACGAGGATCGCGATCGGCGTGCCGAGGGTGTGGCCCTCGAAGACGCCCGAGAGGATCTCGGCGCGGTCCGCTTCGTCGCGCGGCGTGGTCAGGTGGCTCTGGCCCGGGCGCCTGCGATCGAGATCGCGCTGGATCTGCTCGATCGTGAGCGCGAGGCGCGGCGGGCAGCCGTCCACGACGACGCCGACGCCGCCGCCGTGCGATTCGCCGAAGGTGCTGATGCGGAACGCCTGTCCGAACGTGCTCGACACGCGCCCAAGATACCGTTCAGGGTCGCGATCGCCGCAGCAGCACGTAGGTCGCGCCGCCGCGCTGCGCTTCGCCGGCGGCGAATGCGAGCACCGCTGCGCCATGCGGATCTTCGGCGAGCCAGGCGGGCAGGGCGTCGCGCAGCACCGGTCCGCTCTCGGAGCGATGCCCGCGTCCATGCACGACCAGTAGGCAGCGCGCGCCTTCGGCGATCGCGTCGCGCAGCGTCTCGCGCAGGGCCGATCGCGCGGCCGCACGCGTCAGGCCGTGCAGGTCGAGTTCGAGATCGGGCTCGATCGCGCCGCGGCGCAGGTCTCGCATCGAGCGCGCGCTTCGAGACGGTGCCGAGCGGCAGTGCGGCGAAGCCCGTGGGCGCGATCCAACGGTGGCGATCCCAGCCGTCGAGCCGCACGCGGCCGGGTCCTGCCGTGCAGCGGTACACCGTGAGACGCAGCGACCGGTGCGTGAACGCGT
>JALOQG010000231.1 GCA_025453505.1 Myxococcota bacterium
CCAGACGGTCTTCTCGTCGATTCCGAAGTCGATCAGACACGCGATCTCGTCGACGCCGATTGCGTCGAGCCTTTGGACGAGGTCGAGACACTTCTCGTAGGAGCCCAGCATGCTCGCCAGGTGGAAGTACTTCTCGAAGGAGGCCTCGAGCGTGTCGTCGACGAGGTCGGGCGTGAGTTCGCCGACCTCGATCTCGCCGGCGTTCTTGAGGAAGGGCACGGAAGCCAGGTGCCCGGCGGCCAGGTTGAGGGAGCCGGCGAGGTAGCGCTTCATCGGTTCGCGCGCGATCTCGTGCACTTCGTCGTCGCTGTCGCCGACGAAGGTGTGCAGCATCAAGGTCATGATGCCGCGTCCCGGGTGACCGGCTTCCTTCCAGGCGCTTCGGTAGATCGCGATCTTCTCGGCAACGGCATCCACCGTCTGGCCGAGCAGGTGCGTCAGCAGGTTCGCGCCCATCTCGCCGGCCTTGCGGAACGTCTCGGGATTGGCGGCCGCCGTGATCCAGATCGGGACTTCCTTCTGGATCGGCCGCGGCACCGTCTGCACCGCGATCGTCTGACCCTGCGGGTTCGTCACGTGATGCAGATCCCCGCGCCAGAGCTTCTTCAGTTGCTCGCTCTTCTCCTCGAACACTTCCTTGCGGCGCTCGAACTCGGCCTGCTTGTCGGAGATGACGAAGTCGTTCGGAACCCAGCCGCACGCGAGACCGAGGCCGACGCGCCCGCCCGAGATGTTGTCGACGACGGCCCATTCTTCGGCGACGCGGATCGGATCGTGCAGCGGCAGGACCACGCTGCCCGAGCAGATCTGCACCCGGCTCGTCGTGGCGGCGATCGCGCCGGCGATCACCGACGGATTCGGCGAGAGGCCGCCGAAGCTGTGGAAGTGGCGTTCGGGCGTCCAGACCCGCACGAAGCCGTTCCGGTCGGCCCACTTCGCGCTCTCGAGGATGAGCTCGTAGCGCCCGTGCTCGCCGTCCTTGCTCTCGTGATTGGCGAAGTAGAAGAGGCCGAAATCCATGTCCACTCCCGAAGCCGCGGTGCTCATCGGGTGAGTGCCCCGCCGACCGTACGGGGTGTCGATCGCACTCGGCTGCGCCGTTCTGCGGCCAGTGTGCGCGCTCGCTTCCCAGGTTGCTCGCCGCAACGTCTGCTCGGTGACACTTCGTAGCGAAAACGTGTGACGCTCTGCGCCGCCTGGACGCCCGGGTGTGACATCGCGCCCATCCGCGTGGAGCGGGCGGCCTTCCGCGATCACGGGCTGCGTCGGCGGGTCGCTTCGCGGCCGGAAGGAGCCTCGGCGGCTTCAGCGCCCGAATGCGCGGCGGATGCGCGTGAGCGCCTCGTCCACGTTGGCGCGCGAGTTGAACGCAGACAGGCGCAGATAGCCCTCGCCGGCGGGACCGAAGCCGGCGCCCGGCGTGCCGACGACGTGGCACTGCGCGAGCAGCGCGTCGAAGAAGTCCCACGAGCCCAGGTCCTCGGGCGTGCGGATCCAGATGTAGGGCGCGTGCACGCCGCCGAAGACGCGGAAGCCCGCGCCGCCGAGGCCCTCGCGCAGGAGGCGCGCGTTCTCCATGTAGTACGCGATCTGCTCGCCGGTCTGCTTCTTGCCTTCGGGCTGGTGCACGGCTTCGGCCGCGCGCTGGATCACGTACGGAACGCCGTTGAACTTGGTCGACATGCGCCGCGCCCACGCGACCCAGCGTTCGAGCTGCGCCCGCGTCGCGACGGCGCCGGTCGGGTTGTTCGGGAAGCACAGGTACGCGACGTCGGCGGGGCCGCCCGGCGGATCGGGCACGAAGCCGTTGGCTTCGGTCGCGGGCAGGTAGAGGATGCCGCCGTAGTAGCCGCGCGCGTCGATCGCACCGGTGCGGCCCGCCATCACGTTGGTGTCGACGTAGACGGGATACACGGGATCGGCGACCGCCATGCGGCAGCCCGTGCCGAAGATCTCCTGGATGTTGCCGCTGTCCTGCTTCGAGCCGTCGGAGACGAAGAGTTCGTCGCGTGCGAGCGTGACGCCGCGCGGGGCGTAGTCGTCGGCGAGGATCGCATCGAGCAGGAACTCGTAACCCTGGTCCGGCGCGTAGCCGCGGAAGCCGTCGGAGCTGCCCATCTCGTCCACCGCGCGCCGCATCGCTTCGACGATCGCGGGCGCGAGCGGCAGCGTCACGTCGCCGATGCCGAGCCGGATGATCTTCGCATCCGGGTGCGCGTCGGCGAACGCCTTCACGCGCCGCCCGATTTCGGGGAAGAGGTAGCCGGCCGCGAGTTTCCGATAGTGGTCGTTGATCTGCGCCATGGGCGCGGATCCTAGCGTCCCGAGCGGATGCTTCCGCCCACCGTTTCAGGCCGGCTGCGGATCGAGCAGCACGCCGGGGTTCAGCACGCCGGCGGGATCGAGCGCGCGCTTGGCGCCGCCGAGCGCGGCGCGGAAGAGCGCCGGCGTCTCGCGGTCGTAGCCGGGGCGGTGATCGCGGCCGACGGAGTGGTGGTGCGTGATCGTGCCGCCGAGCCGGACCAGCGCTTCGCTCGCGGCGGCCTTGATCTCGTCCCACTGCTCGAGCTCCGCGCCGCGCTTGCCGGGCGCGAGGATCGTGTAGTAGGGCGCGGGTCCGTCGGCGTAGACGTGCGTGAAGCGACACGAGAGCGTGCCGCCGCCGCACACGCGCTGCACCGCGTCGCGCACCGCTGCGCCGACGCCCGCGTGGAACTCGGCGAAGCGATCCCACGTCACCGCCGTCTCGAAGGTCTCGGACACGACGCCCGCGCGCGCGAGCACGTCGCGCAGGTACGGCGCGTTGACGAAGGCATTGCGCCACGCGCCCGCGGCGCCGTCGCGCGCGCCTTCGTCGCCGCGCTGCGTCTTCGCGCCGCCTTCGGGCGCGACGCCGCCGGCCTCGACCGCGATCTCGATCGCGCGCGCCATCCACGCGTCGAGCGCATGGTCCGCCGACTCGAACGCCACGAGCAGCACGCACTCCGTGCCGTCGCCCGCGCCGGCGTTCGCCGCCTCGATCGCGTCGAGCAGCCGGCAGTTCGACGGGTGCAAACCGGCCTGCGAGATCTGCCGCACGGCTTCGACCGCGCTCTCGAAGCCGCGCGCGCCCGCGAACTTCACGGCGGTCGCCGCGCGGAAGCGCGGGCGATCCTGCAGCCGCATCCACGCCTCGGTGATCACGCCGAGCGCGCCCTCGGAGCCGATGAAGAGGCGATCCGGCGCGGGGCCGGCGCCGGAACCCGGCAGGCGTCGCGAAGCGACGACGCCGCTCGGCGTCACCACGCGCAGCGACTCGACGAACTCGTCGATGTGCGTGTAGAGCGTGGCGTAGTGGCCGCCCGAGCGCGTCGCGATCCAGCCGCCGAGCGACGAGAACTCGAACGACTGCGGGTAGTGCCGCAGCGTGAGGCCGTGCGGGCGGAGCTGGTCTTCGAGTGCCGGCCCGAGCACGCCGCCCTGGATGCGCGCGGCGCGCGACGTGCGATCGATCTCGAGCACGCGATCGAGCCGGCCGAGATCGAGCGACACGACGCCCGCGTAGCGGCCCGCGAGGTCGCGCGCTTCGGTACCGCCCACCACCGACGAGCCGCCGCCGTAGGGAATGCACGCGATGCGCGCGCCGGCGCACCAGTCGAGCAGCGCCGCGACCTCGGCCTCGTCGCGCGGGAACGCGACGAGATCGGGCGCGGGCGAGAAGTCGCGGCGCAGCGCGCGCACGATGTCGCGGAAGCCCTTGCCGTAGGTGTGGCCGAGCCGCTCGTGTGGATCCGCGCTGCAGATCGCCGCGAGCGCGGCGGGCGGCGCGACGCGCGGCGCCGCGAGCGCGATCTCGTCTGCGCGCGGCACGGGTGCGAGGTCGATCGCGACGCCGAAGCGCTGCGCGAGCGTGTGCGCGACGCCGCGCGCCTGCTCCTCGTTCGGGCCGCCGTCCTCCCAGCCCCAGCCCCAGAACTTGCGCTTGCGTGTCACGACTTCGCCGGAGCCAACAGCTTCAGCACTTCCTCGTGCGGCGCGGGAAGCCCGTCGGGATGCAGCGGCTGGATGCAGACGTGATCGGCGCCGGCGTCGAAGTGCGCCTGGATGCGCTTGCGGATCGCGGCTTCGTCGCCCCACGCGACGATCGCGTCGACCAGCCGGTCGCTGAGGCCGCCGCCGAAGTCGGAGTCGTCGTAGCCCAGCCACTTCAAGTTGTTCTGGTAGTTGGGCAGGCCCGCGTAGATCTTCATCGCGGCGCGCGCGACGCCGCGCGCCTTCGCGGGATCGGTGCAGAGCAGCACCTTCTGTTCGGGCGCGAGGATCGCGTCCTTGCCGAGGATCTCGCGGGCGCGCGCGGTGTGTTCGGGCGGCACGAAGTAGGGATGCGCGCCGGCCGCCTTCTCGGCTGCGAGCGCGAGCATCTTCGGCCGCAGCGCGGCGAGCACGATCGGCGGCTCGACGGCGGGCTTCGCCGCCATGTAGAGCGCCTTCGACATCGCCTCGAGGTAGTTGCGCATGGTCGTGACGGGCTTGCCGTACTCGTGGCCGCGCACGTTGGTGACGAGGTGTCCGTGCGAAACGCCGATCCCGAGCACGAAGCGTCCGCCGGTCATCTCGCCCACCGTGAGGCGCAGTGCGTTCATCGTCATCGCGTCGCGCGCGTACAGATTGGCGATGCCGGTCGCGAAGACGAGCCGGCTCGTGTGCGCACCGAGGAACGCGATCGTCGCGAAGGGATCGCGGCCGACGGCCTCGGGCAGCCAGAGCGCCGAATAGCCCCACTCCTCGATCTTCTTCGCCGTCTCCGCGGCCTTCGCCGCCGGCATCATGTCGAACCACGTCCACACACCGAGTCGACCGAGCAGCGACATCGCGATACCTCCTGTTGCGCGGGCGGACCAGCGTATCGCAGCCGCCGCCCGGGAGGACACGCCATGGCGATCCGGCTCTTCGAGCACCCGCTCTCGCCCTACGTCCGCAAGCTGAAGATCGTGCTCGAGCACGCGGGCATCCCGTACGAGCGCGTGTTCGTGAATCCGCTGGCGCCCGATCCGGAGGCGCTGCGGACGTTCGCCGCCGCGAGCCCGCGCCTCGAAGTGCCGTGCGTCGTGGACG
>JALOQG010000232.1 GCA_025453505.1 Myxococcota bacterium
AGCACGAGATCCGACGCATCGGCGGGAGGAATGCTCGCGGCGAGCGGTGGGAGCGGAACGGCGGCGACGGCCGCGGGAGCGGCGATCGGCGCGAGTGCGCGCGTCGCGTAGACGAATCCGCCCGTCACGAGGGCGAGCGCGAATCCGAAGCCCGCCGCGCCGTGGAGCGAGCGCCCGAAGACGGCCGCGAGCGCGCCCGCCGCGACTCCGACGGCGACACCGGCCGGTGCCGTCGCGAGCGCGAACGACGCGACGAGCGCCGCCGCGTCCCCGCCCGCGTGGAACGGAAAGAGCGCCTTGCCGAATGCGGCACCCGCGAGGATCGCGCCGGCGGCAAGCCCGCACGCCGTGGCCACGAGCCACGCGACGAGGAAACGCGCCGCGCGCAACGCCTACTTCGGAATCTGCAACGCCGCCGGGAGCTGGCCCTGCATGTAGCCGGCTTCTTCGCCGCGCTTCGCGATGCGCCAGCCGTCGGCCGTCCAGACCAGCTCGTCGACGTAGGTCGCGCCGACCGTGAAGTCGTGCAGCGTGCCGTCCGGTTTGCCGAAGAACATCGGGTTGTAGACGAGCGTGCGCGCCGTCGCGCGATCGCCGTCGAGCTTCACGATCGAGTTGGTGATGTAGTGCACCGTGATCGGAAACGGCGCCAGCGCCTTCGCCAGCCACGCGCGCACTTCGGGGTACTTGCCCGCGACGCCGCCGGTCGCCGTGTAGTCGACGTCCGCGTCCGGCAGGAAGCACGTATCGAGCAGGTTCCAGTCTTTGGTGTCGATCGCGCGCGTGTAGCGGATCAAGAGATCGTTGATCGCGAGCCGATCGGAGAGTTCACGGACGGGAAGATCGCGGTTCACGGGCATGTCGCCTCCTGTTCCTTCGTCACGGCAAAAGCGAGGGGGCGTGGACCGCGGCCGCCGCCTGCGAAGGCGCCCTCCGCACCCGCTCTAAGCAAATCTTCGCAGCGCCTGAGCCGAAGGCGGACGCGGTCCACGCCCCCGCGCGCCGTACGCGGATTCTCATACGGTCGCGAGAATCGCCGAGCCATGTCCGAACAGCCCTTGATTGACCGCGACGCCGACCTTCGCGTTCGCGACCTGCCGTTCGCCGGCCTGCCCGCGCAGCTGCCACGTCAGCTCGCAGAGCTGCGAGATCGCCTGCGCGGGAATCGCCTCGCCGAAGCAGCCGAGCCCACCGCTCGGGTTCACCGGCTGCTTGCCGCCGAGCGTCGTCACGCCGTCGCGCAGGATCCTCTCCGCGTCGCCGGGCTTGGCGAGGCCGATGTTCTCGTACCAGTCGAGCTCGAGCGCGGTCGAGAGGTCGTAGACCTCGGCGAACGACACGTCCTCGGGACCGATGCCGGCCTGCTCGTAGGCGCGCCGCGCGATCGAATCGCGGAACGGCACGTCCGGCACCGCGACGCCGACGGCCGAGTCGGTCGCGAAGTTCGGCATCTCGATCACGGTGTTCGGGTAGACGGGCGTCACCGTCGAGATCGCCGCGACGCGCACCGGCTTCACCGTGTGCTTGCGCGCGAAGTCGAGACTCGTCAGCACGACCGCCGCACCGCCGTCGCTCGTCGCGCAGATGTCGAGCAGGCGCAGCGGATCGGAGACGACCTGCGACGCCATCACCTCTTCGAGCGTGTAGAGCTTCTTGTAGCGCGCGTTCGGATTCGCGAGGCCGTGGCGGCTGTTCTTGACCTTCACCTGCGCGAAGTCTTCGAGCGTGGCGCCGAAGATCTCCATGCGGCGGCGCGCGTAGAGACCGAAGTAGATCGGGTTCGTCGCGCCGAGCAGGTGGAAGCGCAGCCAGTCGGGATCCGTCTTGCGATCGCCGCCGGCCGGCGCGAAGAAGCCCTTCGGCGTCGTGTCGGCGCCGACCACCAGCGCGACTTCCGAGAGGCCCGCGAGGATGCGCGCGCGCGCGACGTCGATCGCCTGCGCGCCGGTCGCACACGCGCCGTAGGTGCTCGCGACCTGCGCGCCGTTCCATCCCATCGCCTGCGCGATCGACGCGCCCGCGACGTAGCCGGGATAGCCGTTGCGCATCGTGTCGCCGCCGGCCACGAATTGGACGTCGGTCCACGCGAGGCCGGCGTCGGCGAGCGCTGCGCGCGCGGCGTGCACGCCGTACTCGACGAAGTTGCGCCCCCACTTGCCCCACGGATGCATTCCGACCCCGAGCACGGCGACTTCAGCGGGCATCGCAAGGCCTCCACTTCCAGATCACGTACTCGTTCGCGTCGTCCTCGTAGAGCGTGTCGAGGACCAGCTCCATCTCCATGCCGGCGGCGAGCTGGTCGCAACCGACGCCCGCGACGACCTGGCCGAGCACGACCATCTTCTCGCGCTCGAGCTCGACCGCCGCGACCGCGTACGGCACGAACGGGTCCGGCGCGACGTACGGCTTCGGCGGCGGATAGCGGTTGTCGGTGAACGACCAGAGCTTCCCGCGCGTCGAGAGCGGCGTCTCCTCGAAGTCGCTCGCGCCGCAGCGCGGATTGCGACACGAGAACTCCTCGCGCGGAAAGAAGTAGGTGCCGCACGCCTTGCAGCGCGTACCGAGCAGCGCGGGCGCGGAGTCGTCGAGCGTGAACCAGCCTGCGGCGGCCGGCACGCGAGCCTTGGACATCGGGGGAGCCTCCGGGGTCGCGTCGAGCAGTGGAATTAGAACGTGTTCTACCACAGCCGGAAGCGCGCGTCGCGGGCTCAGATCCGCCGCTCGCGCCCCTGCCAGTAGCGATCGCGCAGCCGCCGGATCAACAGCTTGCCCGTCGGATGGCGCGGCAGCTCCGCTTCGAAGTCGATCGAGCGCGGCACCTTGTAGCCGGCCAGATGCGTGCGGGCGAAGGCGAGGATGTCGGCTTCGATCGCGTCCGACGCGGCGCAGCCTTCGACGAGCTGCACGGCGGCCTTCACGCTCTCGCCCCATTCGTCGTCGGGGATGCCGAAGACGCCGACGTCGGCGACGGCGGGATGCGCGATCAGCACCTGCTCGATCTCGGCGGGATAGATGTTCACGCCGCCCGAGATGATCATGTTCGACTTGCGATCGCACAGGTACACGAAGCCGTCGGCGTCCACGAAGCCGACGTCACCGAGTGTCAGGACGCCAGGCTCGAGGTACGCGCGCGCCGTCTTGTCGGCGTCGCGGTGGTAGACGAACGGTTCGGCGAGATCGCGGTGGCGCGAGTAGAGCGCGCCGATCTCGCCGGGCGGCAGGCGGCGGCCGTCGTCGTCCACGGCGAACACCTCCCAGTGCGGGAGCGCGCGGCCGACGGTGCCCGCGTGCGCGAGCCACTCGTTCGAATCGACGAGCGTCACGACGCCGCTCTCGGTGCCGCCCCAGTACTCGACGAGGAGCGGGCCCCACCACGCGATCATGCGTTCCTTCACGGACGCGGCGACCGGCGCCGCGCCGTGCAGCACGAGATGCAGGTCGGGCGCCGCGAAGGCGTCGCGCGCGGCTTCGGGCAGGCGCAACAGGCGCACGAACATGGTCGGCACGAGATGCGTGTGATGGACCCTGCGCTCGCGCAGCAGCGCGAGCGCCTGCGCCTCGTCCCAGCGCGGCATCACGATCATCGGCGCGCCGTTCAGCAGGTCGTAGATCGCGAAGAGGAGCGGCGCGGCGTGATGCAGCGGGCCCGTCACGAGATGCGGCCCCGAACCGTCGAGCCCGATCGACGTGCCGGCGCGTCGCCACACGCCGAGCGCGGCTTCGAGCGTCGCAGGCTTCGTGCGCCGCACGCCTTTCGGCCTTCCCGTGGTGCCGCTGGTGTAGATCATCGTGCCGCCGGCGGGGCCCGCCGCGTCGAGCGTCGCGGCTGCGCCGTGCGCAAGGACGGCCTCGAGCTCGTCTTCGATGCACACGATCCGCGTCGCGCCGGCCGCGCGCGCCGCGTCGCAGTGCGCGCGATCCGCGAGCACTGCGCGCGCGCCGGAATCCGCGAGCACGTGCGCGATCTCGTCGGCGCGCAGGTGATGATTGACGGGCGTGATCCACAGGCCGGCGCACAGTGCGCCGAGCACGCACTCGACGGCTTCGGCGCGATTGCCGACGAGCGACGCGATGTGCGCGTCGGCGGCGAGCCCGAGATCGTCGCGCAACCAGCGCACGAGACGCCGCACGCGCAGGTCCAGCGTTTCCCAGCTCCGCTGGCGCGTGCCGTCGTCGAGCGCGAGCGACGCCGGTTCGGAGAGGGCCTTCGGGAAGATCGGGATCGGTGTCGGCACGGGGCCGGATGGGTAGGACAGGAAGCGCCGCGCGGCGAGCGCATGGCGCACGGCCACGGGCTCGCGGACAATCGGCCCTCGTGAAGCCTCCGCGCAGCGACGACGATTCCGGTTCCGACGGATGCGCGCGCGGCCGCGGTCGCCCGCCGATCCCGGCGGACGTCCAGCGTCAGCGACTGCTCGGCGCCGCACGCCGCGCGTTGCAGCAGAGCGACTTCGGCAGCGTGCGCGTGTCCGACGTGATCCGCGCGGCCGGCATGTCGTCGCGTTCGTTCTACGACTACTTCGAATCGAAGGAAGCGCTGCTGCTCGAGCTGATCCACGAGGCGGGTCGCGGACTCGTGAGCGAACTCGACGCGATCTTCGCCGCCGCGCTGCCGGTGGACGTGCGCACGGGCCGCGCGCTGGCCGCGTATCTGGCCGCGTTCGCGGGCACGCCGCTCGATCTCGAGCGGCTCGGCGAGAGCGCGAGCGCGCCGGTGCAGAAGCTGTTGCGGCACTACGTGCGCGAGGTCGGGACGCGCGTCGCAGCCGAACTCGACCGGGAGTACCGCGCCGGCCGCATGCGGCGCCCCGCCGACCCCGTCGAGCTCGAAGTGCTGCTGCTGGGACTGCTCGGACTCGCGTCGAGCCGGGTCGCCGACGGGCGCCGGGCCGAGCTCGACACCCTGGCACCGACACTGCTGCCCTTCTTGGTGCGCGTCTGGTCCTGATCGCTGCACGAAAACTGCCGGTGACGCCGGCTCCGTCCTGCCCTCGTGCTGCGCGACAAACCATTGGATTCAATGAAGAAAAAAATATTTTACGAATTCAGAAAACTTAAAACCTTCCGATTCGGCACACACTGTTGATA
>JALOQG010000233.1 GCA_025453505.1 Myxococcota bacterium
CCGCATCCGATTGGCTGCGTCGCGCCGATCGCCTCTTCGACACGCAGCGCAGCGCCGCGGCGCTCGAAGCCTACGAGCGCGTGCTGGCGGGCAACGCGGCGTCCGGCGAGCGGACACGCGCGGCCCGCCGCCGGGCCGACTGCCTGTTCCGGCTGCGCCGCTACCCGGAGGCCGCCGCCGCGTTCGGCGCAGTGGGGAACGACGCCGAAATGCGTCTGTGGCACGCGCGTTCGCTCGCTCGCGCCGATCGCGTCGAGGAGGCGATCGCGGAGCTCGAGTCGGTCGGCGCAGGCTCGGGCCCGACGTCGGCCTGGGCGCGCCTTCTGGCCGGCCTCCTGCACGAGGGCCGGGGCCGCGAGGAGCGTGCACGGACGCTCTTCGCCGCCGCCGTGGAGGGCGCCTCCGAGCGGGTGGCGACGGATGCGCTCTGGCGGCTCGCGTGGGGCGCGTGGCGGACGGGTGACTCCGACACGGCGCGGCGACGCTTCGAGGGGCTCGCCGCGCAGCAGCGCGATCCGCTCGATCGGCTCGCCGCGCGCTACTGGGCGGCCCGCGCGCTCGAGGCGCGCGATCCGGGAGGAGCGGCTCGCGAACGCGCTGCGATCGCCACCGAGTATCCGTTCAGCTACTACGGCTGGCGCGCCGGCGCGACCGGCGGCGGGAGGACGAAGGGTCGCGAGCCGATCGACGACGGCGCGCCCGCGCTCGACGAGCGCGATCTCCTGCCCGCACGCGCGCTGATCGCCGCGGGACTCCCCGCGGCGGGTCTCGAAGCGCTGGCGCGTCCCGCCGGCCGAGCGCGAAACGTCGACGACCGGATTGCGGTCGCGCGCGCGCAGCACGCCGCCGGCGACTACCACGCGGCGCAGTCGCTGCTGGTCGGCGCCTACGCGGGATCGCTCGCGCGAGGTGTCGTCGCGGGCCAGGAGGAGCTCTGGACGCTCGCGTGGCCGGACGCCTTCGCCGCCGAGCGACGCGCCGCCATGCCGCGCGATGCCGTGATCGACCCCTGGCTCGTGGCGTCCATCCTGCGCGAAGAGAGTGGCTATCGACGCGATGTGGTGTCGGTGAGCGGCGCCGTCGGTCTGCTGCAACTGATGCCGGACACGGCCGCGCGCCTGGCAGTGGACGCGGGCGTGCCCGATTTCACGGCGGCGCGCCTCGTCGAACCCGAGCTGAACCTCCGGCTCGGCGCGTTCTATCTCGATCGCCTCGCGCGGCGTTTCGGGGGCGCGTTGGAGCCGACGATCGCGAGCTACAACGCCGGCCCCGAGGCCGTCACCAGCTGGCGTCGCGGCGTCGTGCCCGGGGATGACGAGTGGGTCGAGTCGATCCCCTACGAGGAGACACGCGCCTACGTGAAGCGCGTGTTGCGCAGTCTTCACGTCCACCGGACGCTGTACCGATGAGTGAGGCACAGCCCGCCCGGCTCGATCTCATCGGGGTCGGACAGTGCTCGATCGACCACGTGTGCAGCGTCGAAGGCATTCCGCCGCTCGGCGGCAAGGACGCGATGCTCGCCTACGAGCTGTTGCCGGGCGGACAGATCGCGACCGCGGTACTCGCCGCCGTCCGGCTCGGCCTGCGGGCCGCCTACGTGGGAAGTGTCGGCAGCGATCCGCAGGCGGATCTCGCGCTCGCACCGCTCGCTGCGGCCGGTGTGGATCTCGATGGCGTCCGCCGCGTACCGGGCGCGAGCACGCGGATGGCCGTGATCCTGGTCGATCGCGCCAGCGGCGAACGCACCATCCTCGGTTATCGCGATCCGCGTTTGCGCCTGCAGCCGGACGAGGTGCCGCGAGCGCGCATCGCGCGGGCGGGCTGCCTGCTCGTGGACGCCGACGATCCCGCTGCATCGCTGCTCGCCGCCCAGACGGCGCGCGCGGCGGGCGTGCCCGTCGTGGCCGATCTGGACGCCGTATCGGAGGCCTCTCTCGCGCTCCTGCCGGTGATCGATTTCCCTCTGGTCTCGCGCTCGTTCGCCGAACAGCTCGGAATGGACGGAAGGGTTCGCAGCGGGCTGCGACGCATGGTCGAGGCGGGCGCGCGCATGGCCGTCGCGACGCTCGGCGATCGCGGTTGCCTGGCGCGCGAGGGCGATCGCGAGATCGCCGGCCCCGGGTTCGCAATCACTCCGCGCGACACCACGGGCGCGGGCGACGTGTTCCACGCCGGCTTCGCGGCGGGTCTACTCGACGGCCTCACGGGGCCAGATCTGTTGCGCTTCGCGAACGCGGCGGCCGCACTCTCGTGCCGGGGTCTGGGCGCACAGGGCGGACTCCCGACGCGAGCCGAGCTCGACGCGTTCCTGCGTCGCCACGAGCCCGCTGCATGGCGAGATCCGGAATCTCAGTGATCGGAGGCAACCCATGACGACGATCGACCGCAGGAACCATGGGGGGACGCAGGTCGCCGTCCTGCTGCTCGTGCTCGGCGGGCTCGCCGGCGGCGGCGCCTGGAACTACAAGCGCAATCTCGACGCGGAGCGCGCCGCCGAAGCTGCTCGACCGCTCTCCGGCTATTCGACGACGGATCTCGAGGCGCTCGCGGGTGCGTACCGACAGGAGATCGAGGCGTATCGCGCGCGCTACGAGAGCCGCCGCGGGCAGCGGGCCGAAGCGCGCGATCGTGCATTCCTCGACGACCAGGTGCGCGAGTTCGAGAAGGTCCAGCGGGCGGCGACCCGCGCTCGCGCTGCGGGCGGTGACGTCGCCGAGCGCGAAGCCGCGCTGCGCGACGTCGAGGCCGAGCTGGCAGTGCGCGGTCCGACGAGCGGCGCGTGGGAGATCCACCTGCACCGGCTGACGAGCTTCTAGGATGCAGCGATCGGCGCCATCACGGCGTGATGCGCTTCATTCCTCTTCGGCTCCGCCGAACGGCTCCTCTTCCTCGAACTCGCCGGGCGGGAACAGCTCCTCGTCGGGCTCGTCGATCTCCGTGCGCACGCCGAGATCGATGTCCTCGTCGTAGCGGACCGTCCCGTCGTCCTCGTCCTCCAGCAGCGGCGCCATCGGTCGCGGCTCCTTGCGCTTCGGCGCGGGCGCCGGCGCGGCCACGGTCACCTTCGGTCGCTCGCGCTGATCGGCGCCGCACTTCGGACACAGCGGCTCGGGCTTGTTGAGGTCGTAGAACTTCGCCGCGCAGCGGAAGCAGTTCCACTTCGTGCCGAGGCGCGACGCTTCGGCGCTTCCCGCCATGACGACGACGGCGCGCGCCGCGGCGCTCGCCTTCGATCGGGCGCTCTTGCCGGACGGACGGGTCGAACGCGGGGCGTTCGGCGGCGGCGTGGACGTGACGGTCTCCTTCACCGGCGGCTTCGCCGGTGCCTTCGTGGTTTTCGCAGCGGCCTTCGCCGCCGGCTTCGGCATCGCCTTCGCGGCCGGCACCTTGGCGGGCGCCGTCTTCACCGCGGTCTTCGACGCCGCGCTCGGCGGCTTCGCGGCCGCCTTCTTGGGTGCCGCCGGCTTCTTCTCGGTGGCGCGCTTCTTGTCGGCACCCGCAGATTTCTTCGTCGCGCCCGACTTCGTACTCGGCTTCTTCGCAGTCGCCATCATTGCGTCCTCGGCGCGCTCACGACGCCGACGTCTTCGCGCGTGATGCCCGCGCGCGCGTCGTCGTCGCCATCGAGTCGCGCGTGATCGACCTCGATCCATGCGTCTTGCGGGGCGGGGATGTCCGCCAGGGCGAGCCACGAGCGAACGACGCGGTCGAGCGCGCGGCGCGCCGTCGCGGGAGAGTCGTCGCCTTCGGCGTTCTTGACCGGCGCATACTCCTCGTCGCGCGCGACCTCGAGCAGCGATACGCGTGCGGCAGAGGGCAGGGCGTCGAAGAGGAAGCGCTCCAGTTTGTGGCCGTTCGGCTCGCTCGGGCGCACCGGGCGACCGTTCGCATCGGTGCAGGGGATCTTCTTGGCGGAAGCGTGATACGGCAGATGCCGTTCGGCGTCCGCCGCGATGCGGCGCGCGAACCCGACCTCGAGGAGGTGGATCGCGATGCTTCCGGCCCAGTAGACCAGCTCGCCTTCCGCGTCGCGCTGGAAGCGATGCTCGTCGTCGATCTCGGTGTACTCGACGATCCCGATGTTTCCATCGACGCGCGCGAGCACGCCGACCTTCTCCATCGGATCGATCTTTCGCACCACCTTCGCCGACATCTCGGCCTCAGCGGTCGCGTGAACCCCGACGAAGACGGGATCGAGGAGCCGGATCAGCGGATTGTCCACCTGGTAGTACGAGATGGTGGTGATTCCGCGGCGCTGCATGTCATCGAGGGCGCCAGAGTCGGCGAGAGCCGGGAACGAGCCGCCGTGTCCGTTGGGACTCTCTGCGATGCGCCCCGGCGATTCGAGCAGGAGCCGGCCTTCGAAGTCGAGCGCCGGTGCCATCGCTTGGCACAGGAAGAACACGTCGGATTCGGGCAGACCGAAGAATCGGTGCTCGTGAAAGAACGCGCGCGTCGCGGTGTCGGTCGCCGGACTCGTCATGACATACCACGGGATCGGCGCGTTCCAGCGGCGGCGCGCGCCGCGGATCTTCTGCGACTGGAGTTCGAAGAGTGTGCGGTCGCTGACGGGCCCGAGCGGGAAGAGGCCCTTGGGGCCGTCGAAGCCGAGACGGGTTCCCTGACCCCCGGCGACGACCATCGCCGCGACGCGACCCGCCCGCAGCAGTTCCTCGCCGCGGGCCGTGGCTTCACGCCGTCGCTCGGCGCTGCCGCCGTGCTCGGGCAGGCGCTCGACGGGTGCCGGTTCGAGGCGGCGTGCGCCGGGCGCTGCGAGTGCGCGCGTCGCTTCGTGGACGCGACGCAGCTCCGCGAGGTCGATGCGCGAAGCCTGTTCGAGCAATGCCGTTCGCGCGGCCGGATCGAGCGCCTCCCAGAACCGGAAGACGTGCTCCTGGCCGAATTCGGCGTACCGCTTGCGGATCGAGTCGATCGACTGTTGCACTGCGCCCGTTCGCCCGGGGGGATTTTGAACGGCCCGCGAATAGCACAAGGTCTCCTGCAAGCAAAGCGGGGAGGACTCGGAGCCATTCGAAGCGACCCGAGCCATCGGAAAGTTCTGCCGCCGCAAATCGA
>JALOQG010000017.1 GCA_025453505.1 Myxococcota bacterium
GTGATGTTCCAGGCGATGTTCGCGATCATCACGCCCGCGCTGATGATCGGCGCCTTCGCCGAGCGCATGCGCTTCGGTCCCTATCTCGCCTTCATCACGATCTGGATCCTGGTGGTCTACTGCCCGCTCGCGCACATGGTGTGGGGCGGCGGCTGGATCGGCGCGATGGGCGCCAAGGACTTCGCCGGCGGTCTCGTGGTGCACATGTCGAGCGGCTACTCGGCGCTCGTCGCGGCGATCTATCTCGGCAAGCGCCGCGGCTTCGGCAAGGACCCGATGCCGCCGCACAACCTGCCCTTCGCGGTGATCGGCGCCGCGCTGCTCTGGGTCGGCTGGTTCGGTTTCAATGCGGGCTCCGAGCTGGCCGCCGACGGCGTGGCCGCCCTCGCCTTCCTCACCACCAGCACCGCCGCGT
Organism: Myxococcota bacterium; assembly: GCA_025453505.1. Lineage (GTDB taxonomy): Bacteria > Myxococcota_A > UBA9160 > UBA9160 > PR03 > PR03. The sequence goes on from JALOQG010000017.1 coordinate 416, forward strand.
CGACGGCGCTCGTCACCTGGATGGCGATCGAGTGGATCCACCGCGGCAAGCCGACGGTGCTCGGCGCCGCGACCGCGTGCGTGGCCGGTCTCGTGGCGATCACGCCGGCCTGCGCGTTCGTCACGCCGATGGGCTCGATCGCGATCGGCGTCGGCGTTTCGGTGATCTGCTACGCCGGCGTCACGTTCTTGAAGCCGATCTTCGGCTACGACGACTCGCTCGACGTGTTCGGCGTGCACGGCCTCGGCGGGACCTGGGGCGCGCTGGCGACGGGTCTCTTCATCGCCGACTGGGCGCTGCCCGAGGGCGTGACCCGCGGCGGACAGATCTTCATCCAGGTCAAGAGCATCGGATTCACGGCGGTCTTCGCTCCGCTCGCGACGATCGGGATCCTCGTGGCGCTGCGCGCGGTCTTCGGCGACCTCCGCCTCGACGAGGAGTCCGAGTTCCTCGGCGCCGACCTCTCGGAGCACAGCGAGAGCGCGTACATGTTCACGTCGGCGAGCGGCTCGTCCGCCACGCACATGGAAGCGGGCGCGGCAGCCGCGGGACTCGCCACGGCGCGCGAGCGGACCGCGTAGGCGTCCCCTCGAGAGGCCTCCGATCGCGAGGCCGTGCGCACCCTGCCCGGGTCGCACGGCCTCGCCCTATTCTGGGCGCTCCTTCCACGGAGACATCCACATGCCGCGACTCGCCTCGCCCCGCCTCGCTCCGCTCAGCGACGAAGAAATGGACGCCGACACGCGCGCGCTGCTCGGCGCGGGCACGATCGGCGCCGGGCGCGGCCGCGTGCTCAACATCTTCCGCACGCTCGCGCGGCATCCGAAGCTGCTGAAGCGCTGGCTGGTGTTCGGCAACCACGTGCTCGCGAAGTCGTCGCTCGGCGCGCGCGAGCGCGAGCTCGCGATCCTGCGCGTCGGCTGGATCTGCCGCTCCGAGTACGAATGGGGCCAGCACGTCGTGATCGGCCGCGCGAGCGGCCTGAGCGACGCCGAGATCGAGCGCATCGCGTCGGGTCCCGACGCGCCCGGCTGGAGCGAACTCGACCGCTGGATCCTGCGCGGCGCCGACGAACTGGTACAGGACCACTTTCTCTCCGACGCGACCTGGCAGGGTCTCTCCGCGCACTGGAACACCGAGCAACTCGTAGACTTCGTGTTCACCGTCGGCCAATACACGCTGGTCTCGATGGCGCTGAACAGCTTCGGCGTCCAACTCGACGCCGGCGTGAAGGGCTTCGGCGGTTGACGGCGTCACCTTCGGGCGCTTTTATACCACTCCATCTGCATACACGAATCCAGCATGATGTCCCGCGGGGCAGAATGCCGAGGCGAGGAATCCCATGAGCCGCAGCGCCGAACGCCCTCCCTTCAAGGTCGCCGACCTCTCCCTCGCCGAGTGGGGCCGCAAGGAGATCCGCCTCGCCGAGCACGAGATGCCCGGCCTGATGGCGCTGCGCGCCAGCCACGCAGGCAAGAAGCCGCTGGCCGGGGCGCGCATCATGGGCAGCCTGCACATGACGATCCAGACCGCGGTGCTGATCGAGACGCTCGTCGATCTCGGCGCCGACGTCCGCTGGGTGTCGTGCAACATCTTCTCGACGCAGGACCACGCCGCCGCAGCCGTCGTCGTCGGCCGCGACGGAACCCCGGAGAAGCCCAAGGGCACGCCGGTCTTCGCGTGGAAGGGCGAGACGCTCCCCGAGTACTGGTGGTGCACCGTCGAGGCGCTCGTGTGGCCGGACGGCCAGGGCCCGACGCTGATCGTCGACGACGGCGGCGACGCGACGCTCTTCGTGCACAAGGCGCTCGAGTGGGAGCAGGCGGGCAAGGTCCCCGACTTCGACGCGAAGAACGATCCCGAGGAGTGGGGCGTGATCCTCGATACGGCACGCACCCAGCTCGCCGCGCACCCGGGCCGCTGGAGCGCGATCGCGAAGGGCATCCGCGGCGTCTCGGAGGAGACGACGACGGGCGTCCACCGGCTCTACGACATGGCGAAGAAGGGCGAGCTCCTCTTCCCCGGCATCAACGTCAACGACTCCGTCACCAAGAGCAAGTTCGACAACATCTACGGTTGCCGGCACTCGCTGACCGACGGCCTGATGCGCGCCAGCGACGTCATGCTCGGCGGCAAGGTGGCAGTGGTGTGCGGCTTCGGCGAAGTCGGCAAGGGCTGCGCACAGTCGCTGCGCGGCCAGGGCGCCCGCGTGATCGTGACCGAGGTCGACCCGATCTGCGCGCTGCAGGCCGCGATGGAGGGCTACCAGGTCTCGACGCTCGACGACGTGCTCGAGACGGCCGACGTGTTCGTGACCGCCACCGGCAACATGCACGTGATCGCCGCCGAAGACATGGCGCGCATGAAGGACAAGGCGATCGTCGGCAACATCGGCCACTTCGACAACGAGATCGACATGGCGGGCCTCAAAGCGGTACCCGGAATCAAGCGGATCGAGATCAAGCCGCAGTACGACGAGTGGATCTTCCCGGACGGGCACAGCGTGCTGATCCTCGCCGAGGGCCGTCTCCTCAATCTCGGCTGCGCGACCGGTCATCCGAGCTTCGTGATGTCGGCGTCGTTCACGAACCAGGTGCTCGCCCAGCTCGAGCTGCACGCGAACGCCGAGCAGTACGGAAAGACCGTGACGATGCTGCCCAAACACCTCGACGAGGAGGTCGCACGCCTCCACCTCGATCACCTCGGCGTGAAGCTGACGAAGCTGACGCCGAAGCAGGCCGACTACATCGGCGTGCCGGTCGAAGGGCCGTTCAAGCCCGACCACTATCGCTACTAGGAGCGAGCGCGCTAACGCGCCTTCGCGATGATCCGGTCCGCGTAGCCGCGCAGCGCGTCGATCTTCTGCTGCAGCGGCATCGTGTCGGCCTCGTAGGCGTTGCGGAACCCGACGATCACGTCGGTGATGCCCTTGTCGGCGAGCCGCCGAATGCCGTCGAGCGTGTACGCCTCCATCGCGATCACGTGGACCTCGAACGGCTTGCGCTCGGTGCCGTGCTCGCGGCGGAGTTCGGCGAGGCGCGCGAGGTAGGCGTCGAGCTGGGCGGCGTCGCCGCCGGCGTGCATCCAGCCGTCACCGAGTCGGGCCGCCCGCCGCAGCGCGGCATCGGCGTGACCGCCGATCAGGATCGGGATCGGCTGCGTCGGCACCGGGCGCAGCTGGATGCGCGGGATCTGGTAGTGCTTGCCTTCGTAGCCGAAGAAGGCGCCCGCCGGATCGGTGAGACCGCGGAGGATGTCGATCATCTCGTCGAGCCGCGCGCCGCGCGTCTTCCAGTCGGTGCCCGTGACGGCGAAGTCCTCGGGCCACGGCGAGAGGCCGACGCCGAAGCCGAAGCGGTTGCCGGTCATCACGGCGACCGAGGCGGCTTGCTTCGCGACGAGCACCGGCTGCCGGATCGGGAGCTTCACGACGAACGTCGTTAAGCGAAGCTTCTCGGTGACGGCGCCGAGCGCCGAGATCAGGCAGAACGGCTCGATGAACGGCTTGCCCTGCAGGAACTCACGGTTGCCGTCGGGCGTGTAGGGATACTTCGAGTCCGACGTCTCCGGGTAGCAGATGCTGTCGGGCACGGTGAAGGAGTGGAAGCCCGCCCGCTCGGCCTCGATCGCCAGCGGAACGTAGTGGCTCCAATCACACATCGATTCTGCGAAGGTGAATCGCAAGCTCTGCTCCTCGCGCGATCTGGAGAGCGCCTTCGGCGCCTCCCCCGCCGCTCGCCTGCGGCTCGCTACGCGGGAAGCGCGGCGAGCAGCCTAGCTCGTATCGGGGAGGATGGTGCGCGCCGCGTTGGCAGGCCCGCGGCGGTGGATCCATGCGACGAGCAGTGCGGAGACGAGCGCGAGGCCGATCGCGAGGCCCCACCAGATGCCGTCGAGACCGAATCCGGCGCGCAACGCGAGCCAGCCACCGAGCGGCAGGCCGATCACCCAGTACCCGATCAGGTTGAACCACGCGGCGGGTCGCGTGCGGCCCATTCCGCGCAGGACGCCGCAGCCGACCACCTGCGTGCCGTCGAAGATCTGGAACGCAGCCGCGATCGGCAGGATGCGCGTCGCGAGTGCGATGACTTCGGGCTCGCTCGTGTAGATCCGCGGCAGCCCATGCCGGCCGACGACGAAGAGCAGCGCGGAGAGCATCATCACCCCCGCACCGAGCGCGATCGCGACCCACGCGGCGCGCTGCGCGTCGTCGGGGCGGCATGCGCCGAGCAGATTGCCGACGCGCGTGGACGCCGCGAGTCCGACGCCGAGCGGCATCATGAAGGACAGCGCCGCCATGTTGAGCACCACCGAGTGCGCGGCGAGCGCCGCCGCACCGAGATGCCCCGCGATCAGCGCGGCGCCCGAGAACGCCCACACCTCGAGCGAAGTCTGGAATCCCACCGGTACGCCGAGACGCAGGATCTCGCGCAGACCCGGCCACGCGAACGCATCGCGCGACCACGGAACCCAGGCTCCCGCGTGCAGCCGCAGCGCGAGCACCCACCACACGAGGATCGCGAAGCACGCGACGCGCGTGAGCCCCGTCGCGATGCCGGCGCCCTCGAGGCCGAGCGCAGGCATGCCGAGGTGCCCGAAGATCAGCGCCCAGTTGAGCAGCGCGTTGAGGCCGTTCGCGAGCACCATCACGAGCAGCGCGGGCCGCACCATCTCGCGGCCCTGCAGGTACTGGCGCAGCGCGTGGAACGCCAGGAAGAACGGGAGGCTCGGGAGCTGCACGAGCGTGTAGCGCTGCGCCATGCGCGCGAGTTCGACGTCCTGACCCGTCCACACCAGGAAGCGTTCACAGCCGACCCAGGCGAGACCGACGGGAACGCTGAGCAGGAGCGCGAGCACGAGACCGCGCTGGAGCGCGCGACCCGCGACGTCGCCGCGCCCTGCCCCGTGCGCCTGCGCGACGATCGGGTCGATGCCGAAGATGGTGCCGAGCGCGAGCTGCGTCGTGCCGTAGATCCACACGTTCGCGATCGCGGACGCGGCGAGCGCATCGGTGCCGACGCGACCGACCATGATCGTGTCGACGAAGCCGAGCAGCATCGTGCCGATCTGGGTCGCGGCCACCGGCAGCGCGAGCGCCGTGACCCGCCGCAGCTCGGTGCGGAGCGCGTTCATGCGGATCGTCCTGGCTGGAAGAGCGCGCATTCTACCCGCGCTCGCCGTCCACCGCGCGGATCACCACGAGCCGGCCGAGCAGCGCGGGATCCGGCGGCGTCGCCGGCGTGCACTCGATCCGGCGCCCGACGCCCTGCACGAGCCGCGGACCCTCGGCGGTCGCGACGAAGCCCTTGGCGCGCACCGCGCCGAGCGCCCGCAGCCGCGCCACGAGTGCCGATTCCGTCAGGCCCGGCTCGATCTCGAGCGTCTCGGCCGCGTAGTGTCGATGGAGGGCGTGGTCGTGCGCGCGCTCCTCCGGCGCGGAACGCGGCCGCGCGTCGGCCGGGCGCAGCAGCAGCGGGTCGACGTCCGCCTGGACGGCGCGCACGATCGGGACGTCGGGCTCGATCCCGTGCAGCCGTTCCTCGAGTGCGGGCAGCAGCGATTCCGGGACGCGATCGACCTGATTCAAGATCAGCAGATCCGCCGCCGAGACCTGCTGCTCGAAGAGCTCGCCGAGATCGCGATCTTCGGCGAGCTGCTCGGCGTTCACGAGCACGACCGCCATGTCGTCGCTGCTCCACTCCGAGACCGGCGGGCGCCACAGCGAGAGCTGGGTCTCGTAGGGCAGCGCGAGGCCGCTCGTCTCGATCACGATGCGATCCGGCCGTGCGCTGCGGCGCAGCTCTTCGAGCACGACGACGAGCTCGTCCGACAGCTCGCAACACACACACCCGCCGGCGAGCTCCACGCTGCGCGTGCTGCCCGCGCCGAGCAGCGCGCGATCGATTCCGAGCGAGCCGAAGTCGTTGACGACGACGCCGAGGCGCTCGCCAACGGCCTGCGCCTCGGCGAGCAGCCGCCGCAACAGCGTCGTCTTGCCGGAGCCGAGGAAGCCCGAGACGACGAGCACCGGGATGCGATCGCGATCCGCCATCAGGGTGATTCGATCCGTTGGGTGAGTCGATCCGTTGCGTGATGCGATCCGTTGGATGAGTCGATGCGTTCCGCGGGGACGCGACGTCAGCGCCGGGCGAGGCTATGGAATGGTCCGCCCGCCGTAAACGGCGCGCCGGGGAGCCGCGCATGCAACGATCCGACCGTCCGGGCCCGCTGTCGGGACTCCTCGTCGTGGACATGACGCGCGTGCTGGCGGGACCTTTCTGCACGCTGCTGCTCGCCGACCTCGGCGCGCGCGTGATCAAGATCGAACGGCCGGGGCGCGGCGACGACGCGCGCGGGATCGGACCCCTCGTCGAAGGTCGCTCCGCGTACTTCCTCTCGCTCAATCGCGGCAAGGAGAGCATCGCGCTCGACATCCAGGCGCGCGGCGATCGCGCGATCTTCGAGCGGCTGCTGGCGCGCGCCGACGTGCTCGTCGAGAACTTCCGGCCCGGCGTGCTGGATCGACTCGGCTATGGGGCCGACGTCCTCGCGGCGCGATTCCCGCGTCTCGTGCTCGCGTCGATCTCGGGCTTCGGCCAGACGGGGCCGTTCTCCGAGCGCCCCGCCTACGACGTGGTCGCGCAGGCGATGGGCGGCTTGATGTCGATCACCGGCCCCGAGGACGGCGCGCCCGTGCGCGTCGGCACCTCGATCGGCGACCTCGCCGCGGGCCTCTTCGCGGCGCTCGGCATCGTCGCATCGCTGCGTCATCGCGACCGCGGCGGAAGCGCTGCGCCGATCGACGTCGCGATGCTCGACTGCCAGGTCGCGCTGCTCGAGAACGCCATCGCGCGACTCGCTGCGACCGGCGAGGTTCCGAAGCCGCTCGGCACGCGGCATCCCTCGATCGCGCCCTTCGAGGCCTTCGCGGCGGCGGATCGGCCCCTCGTGGTCGGCGTCGGCAACGACGCGCTCTTCCGGCGTCTCGCCGAGACGCTCGGCGTTCCGGCGCTTGCCGACGACGTCCGCTTCACCACCAACGCCGCGCGCTGCGCGCACCTTGCCGCGTTGCGAGCGGCGCTCGCGGAACGCTTCGCGATGGCGTCGTGCGAGACGTGGCTGGCGCGCCTCGAAGCGGCGGGCATTCCATGCGGCCCGATCCAGGACGTCGCGCAGGTGATCGAGCATCCGCAAGTGCGGGCGCGCAACATGATCGTGTCGATCCAGGATCCCGCCGGACCGTTTCCGGTCGCGGGCAATCCGATCAAGTCGCCGGCCTTCGACGATCCGCCGACGCGGCCGCCCGCGCCGGCGCTCGACGAGGGTCGCGCACGCATCCTGGCCTGGCTCGCAGAGGAGGAGACGCCGTGACGGAGTACCGATCCCTCGAAATCGAACGCGATGGACCGATCTTGCGCGTCTGGCTCGCGCGCCCCGCGCGCCGCAACGCGCTCGACACGCAGACGCTCGACGAGATCGCGGCGCTCTACGCGTCGCTGGCGCGGGACTTCCCGGTACGCGTGGTCGTGCTCGGCGGACGCGGGCCCTCGTTCTGCGCGGGCGCCGACCGCCGCGATCCGCCGGGACGCGAGCGCCTGCGCGCGAACTCGGGCGCCAGCGAACGCGAACGGCGTTGGACGTCGCAGATCGGCCTGCGCGCCTGCCGCGCGATCGAGGACGCCGAGGTGCCGACGATCGCGCGCATCCACGGTCACGCGATCGGCGGCGGCGCCGCGCTCGCGCTCGCCTGCGACTTCCGCATCGCCGCCGCCGACGCCGTCTTCTCGATCCCGGAGGTGGACCTCGGCATTCCCTTGACGTGGGGCGCGACCGCGCGGCTCGTGCACGAGATCGGCGCCGCGCGCGCCCGCGAGGCGATCCTGCTCTGCGAGCGCTTCGACGCCGCGCGGGCGGCCGGCTGGGGCGTCGTACACCGCGTCGTGCCGGCCGCCGAACTCGACGCCGCGGTCGACGACTGGGCGCAACGCCTGGTCGCGAAGCCGGAGATCGCGGTGCACATGACGAAGACCCAGCTTCGCGCCTATGCGGCGCGCGCGCGGCTCGGCGACTTCAGCGAGAGCGACGGCGACGCGCTGCAGGCGGCCTCGCGCCTCGGCGCCGCACGCCTCGCGTTCGGTGGAGAAGAGTAGGCGCGGGACCGGGCCGGATCGGGGCTAGAAGGCGCGCTCCATCCACAACACGTCCCACCAGCGCTCGAACTTGCGCCCGACCTCACGCATCACCCCCACCTCGCGAAAGCCGAAGCGGGCGTGCAGCGCGAGCGAGGCGTCGTTCGGCAGCGTGATGCCCGCGATCGCACGATGCGCGTCGCTCGCCGCGATCGCCGTGAAGAGCCGCTCGTAGAGCGCGGCACCGAGACCGCGGCCCGTTGCGTCGGGTGCGAGGTAGATGCTCGCCTCGACGCTTCTCTCGTAGGCGCGCTTGTCGCGAAAGCTCCGCGTCCCCGCGTAGCCGACGACCCGTCCGTCCTCTTCCGCGACGAAGAGCTGATGCCTGCCGTCCGGCTGGAACGCCTCGAGCCACGGCCTTCGAGCCTCGGGCGTGTACGGCTCGGTGTCGAACGTGATCGCCGTGGTCGCGACGTAGTGATTGTAGATCTCGGTCAGCGCCGTGAGATCGCGCGGGGTGGCGCGCCGGATCACGACACGCGCGGGCGCGGCCGGAACAATCCGAAGGCGCTGGTGTAGCCGTGCAGGAAGCTGTGCCGTTCGACGGGTCCGATCTCGCCGTTGCAGAAAAAGCCGCCGAGCGGCACCGGTCCGACGTGACGCCGGAACGCGTCGCTGTCGTGATCCGCGACTCCGTAGAGATGCACGCCGCGCCCGAGGCACGAGAAGATCAGCGCGCCGGCCGGCGCGGCGCCGCCCAGATGCGAGGTGCGGTAGCGGGCGAGCCGCGCGTCGAGGTCCTCGGCCGACGTCTCCGCGTCGCGCAGGTGGAACTGCACGACCTGGCCCTCGTACAGGGAAGCGCCGATCGCGAATGCGCCCGTACGCTCGTCGGCACCGATCAGGTTGCGGATCAGGAAGTCGCCGCGGCCGTAGCGGGCGAGCTCGGGACGCATCTCGACGCCAAGGAAGAGCGACGCCTGCATCAGAGCCCGGTCGCGCGGCGTCGCGGCCTCGAAGAGTCCCTGCACGATCTCGATCGGCGGCCGCCCGTCGACCTCCAGCAACAGGTTGCCGCGCGCGCGGGTCACGAAGAGCGGATGCCCGATCGGGCGACACCCTTGCGCGACGACCGTGTCCAGACAGACGTCGCCCTGCAGCGCCACGCCGACCATGCCTTCCTCGTGGATTCGCTCGCCGAGGAAGAGCGCGTTGCCGCCCGGCCGATCGGCGCCGCTCGCGAGGCCACCGACGAGGGTGGAGTCCGCGAAGTCCACATCGAGCTGGCGAACGAGCGCCTCCGCATCGCACGAGAACGGATCCGCCAGGACCACGAAGCTCGGCGGCGGCTCGGCGTCGATCTCGAAGTGCTCCTGCCACGAGGAGGTGCCGCGCGGGAAGCCGTCGCCCGCGAGCCGCATCGGACTCAGCGTGACGCCCGGCAATCGCGCTGCGGTGAGCGAAAGCCCCGGCCGATCCTCGATCTCGCGGCCCGCGCCGATGACGCTGCGCGCGCTGCAACCGACGAGAAGCGCGCTGGGCATGGCCTCGCGAAGCTCGCATGCAATGCGCTCGTAGGCGCCGGCGTGCGCGTCGGAGCAGAAGAGGAACGCGAGGTCCGGCTCGAGCGCGTCCAACCCGATTCGCACGGCGTCGATCACGGCGGCGGTCGCGGCTCCCGCATCGCGCGCCTCGGACACTGCCGACGCGAACCGCATCGCGTCGCCCTGCTGTTCCGGTCGGGCCGGCTGCTCGCGATCGCGCCGCACCGCTCCTCCTTCGTGCTCACTGCGCCGGCGGACGCTACCCCCATCGGCCCTGCTTTCCAAAGGCCGCGACGGCGAAACGGAGTCGACGGCCCGATCGGCTAGGCTGCTGCCCGCGTGGACGCAACGCCCCGCCGACCCAGGAACCCTTGGTGGATCCCGATCTGGCTGGGACGCGCGCCCGCGCTCGCCGAGCCGCAGCTGCGCATGCTCGCGCTGGTCGTGCTCGGGACCTTCTTCGAGGCCTACGACGTCTCGCTGCTCTCGTCCGCCGTGAAGCACATCGCCGACGACCTGGCGATTCCCGCGGCGAAGCTCCCGTCGGTGCTCGCGCAGGTACGGCTCGGCGGCTTCCTCGCGTTCGCGTTGCTCCCGCTGGCCGACCGGGTCGGACGCCGCCGCATGTTCCTGGTGTCGATCCTCGCGATGAGCCTCGGCACGCTCGCGACGGCGTTCGCGCAGACTGCGCTGCACTTCGTCGTGTTGCAGGTGATCGCGCGCACTTTCATGCTGACGGCCGCGTCGGTCGGGATCGTGATGCTCGCCGAGGAGCTGCCGGCCGAGCACCGCGGCTGGGGCATCGGCATTCTCGGCGCGCTCGGCGCCTTCGGACACGGACTCGGCGCCGCGCTCTTCGCGCTGGTCGACGTGCTGCCCTTCGGCTGGCGCGCGCTGTATGCGATCGGCGCCCTGCCCCTGGTGGCGTTGCCCTTGATGCGGCGCACGCTGGTCGAGACCACGCGCTTCGCCTCGCATCGCGAGAGCCTCGGCGCGCACTCGGAGGGATGGCACACATGGCTGCGGCCGCTCGCGGGCCTCGCGCAGGCGAATCCGCTGCGCGCCGCATGTGTCGGTCTCGCCGGCTTCTCACTCGCGTTCGGCGCGATCTCGGTGTTCCAGTTCGCGTCGTACTACCTGCAGCTCGCGCACGGCTGGGCGCCCTGGCAGTACTCGACGATGCTCTTCGTCGGCGGTGGCGTGGGCATCATCGGGAACGTCGTCGCGGGACGCATGGGCGACCGCTTCGGCCGCCGGGGCGTCGGGTTCGTGGCGCTCGCACTCTATCCGGCGGCGGCGATCGCCTTCTACAACGGTCCCGAGTGGGCGCTCGGCGTCTGCTTCGCGCTGATCGTTTTCACCAGCAATGCGGGCGACGTCGTGATCCGCGCCTTTTCGACCGAGCTCTTCCCGACTTCGCAGCGGGGTGCATCGGCCGGCTGGCTCACGCTGCTGCAGACCTTCGGCTTCATCGCGGGGCTGACGCTGGTCGGCACAGCGGTGCAGACCGCCGACGATCTGCCCCGATCGATCGGACTCGCCTCGCTCTCGGTGCTCGTCGCCGCCGTGTGTCTGCTGCTGCTGCCGGAGAGTCGCGGCAAGGAACTCGAGACGCTGAGCCACGAGAACTAGCCCCGGATGCTCTCCTGAATTTCGATCAGCGCTCCGAGCAGCGCAGCGAGACCGGCGGGATGCCCTGACAGGCGATCGTGTCGGTGACGCCGCCGGAGACGAGCGCGCAAGCCGTCATCACGGCCGCGCGCTCGGCGGCGAGACGGTCGGGACCGGCGGCGCTCTTGCAGGCCTCGCGCCCCTCGAAGCGGACGCACGCCTCGCAGGTGACGCCGGCCCCGGCGAGCGTGGCGCGATAGAGCAGGAAGACGGCGGCGGCGGCGATCGCCACGCCGATCAGGAACTTCACGCCGCACCTCCGAGGGAGAAGAGATCGCGTTCGGGCTCCGGCAGGCTCGGGTCGTCGCAGCGCACGTCGTTCACGCGGCGATCGACCGGATGCACCTCGATCCACTCCGCCGGACACGGGCGGAGCAGCGCGCGCAGCGCCGCCGGCTCGCGCTGCGCGGGATCCAGCCAGGCGGCGTAGTCCTCGGGTGCGAGAATCACGGGCATCCGATCGTGGATCGGGGCGACGCGCGCGTTCGCGTCGGTCGTCACGATCGCGCAGGACTCGACGGGACCGTCGTCGCCGTCGCGGCGCGCATAGAGCGCCGCCATCGCGAAGAGCGCGCCGCCGCGCACGCGCACCGCGAAGGGTCGCGCGCTGCGGCCGCGGTGCTGCCATTCGTAGAAGCCGTCGGCGGGTACGAGTCCACGCTGCGACGCGAACGCGGCGCGAAAGAGCGGCTGCGTCGCGAGCGTCTCCGCGCGCGCGTTGATCGGACGCGGTCCCGCGCGCGGCGTGCGGCCCGCGAACCCGGGATCGAAGCCCCAGCGGCGCAGCTCGAGCACGCGATCGCCGCCACCCCGCGCGCGCTGCCGCACGACGGGGATGGGCTGCGTCGGCGCGATGTTGTAGCGGGGCGCGAGCACCGGTTCCTCGGCGAGCGCGAAGTGCTGGAGAACCTCGGCGCCCGACCGCGACAGGAAGAATCGCCCGCACATGCTCGGCGCAAGCTAGCCCACGGCGCCGGGTGCCGACTGCGCAGGAGCTGCGCATCGCAGCCGACGGCAGCTCATCGGGACAAAGCGGAAGCGCTCTTCCCTCCGCGGACCCCTCACGCGCACGCAGGCCGTTTGCAGGCGAGCGGCCCAGGCGCCGGACGACGGTGCAGGAATCGCGCGGAGTCCCGGGAAACGCACGGATCTTGCAACCCAAGGCGGCTGGATCAGACCCTCTGCCGACCGAGGTGTGCGATGGATTCGTTCCGGACCGCGTGGATTGCGACGCTGGGAACTGCGCTGTGCGTCGGCTGTTCGCCGCTGCAGCAAGGTCTCCCCTACGCGCCCATCTTCAACACCGGCGCTCGCGCGACGATCATCTCGCCGGGCCAGAACGCGCCGCTGATGCCCGGCCAGAACGCCCCCGGCACGCCGGGGGCCACGTACCCGACCTCGCAGTCGGGCTCCTACTCCGGCATGCCCGGGGCACCGCCCGCCTTGCCGCCCGGCTCGCCGCCGTCGGCGTACGGCTCTCCCTATGGCAACCCGAACGACATCTCGATGATCGGCGGGGCCGTGACCGTGGACACCCGCGACGTCAAGCGACCGCGCAACGCGCTCAGCGGCAATCCGCTGCTCTGGCCCTTCGCGATCGTCACCTGGCCGCTCGCCAAGCTGGCCGACGCGCTCGACGGCGAGGACGACCAGGCCCTGCTCGATCGCCGCGCGCAGCACATCGTCGAGAGCGGCGGCGCACCGACCTACCTCGGCCAGGGCGGCCGTCAGCAGCAGCAACTGGCGCAGGAGAATGCGACCAACGAGGCGATGCAGCGCGAGCTGGCGATGCGCCAGGACGGAGCGGGCGCACCGGGCGCGGCGCCGCAGACGACGTCGGCGCTCGCGGCATCCCGGCCGAGCGGCGGCATGACTTCGATCGCTTCGGAGCTCGCGGCGCTGCGCGAGCGCCAGGCCGCGCAGCCGATGAACGTGCGCAACGCGGCGCTGCCCGGCTCGACCGCAGCCGCCGGCGCCAGCGACGTCGAGGATCGCGACGGCGACGGCCGCCCGGATCTCTGGCGCTACGAGCGCGACGGCAAGCTCGTGCGCGAGGTCTTCGACGACGACGCGGACGGCACGCCCGACCGCACCGTGCACTACGAGCCCGGTTCGAAGCGGATCGCGCGCGTCGAGCAGGACGACGACGGCGACGGCCAGACCGACACCTGGGTGATCTACGAGAACGGCAAGATGAACCAGCGCCGCGCCGACACCAATCACGACGGTCAGGTCGACGCCTGGACCTTCTACGACGGGAACGGACAGATCACCCGCCAGGCACAGGACCTCGACGGCGACGGGACCCGCGATCGCGCCGAGGTCTTCGAGAACGGCAAGCTCGCGCGCCGCACCGAGGATCTCGACGGCGACGGCCGGCCCGATCGGAGCACGCGCTTCGACGCCAAGGGTCAGGCGCTCGAGACCGAGGAAGACAAGGACGGCGACGGCCAGATCGACGTGCGCTCCTACTACGCCGACGGCCGTCTCGTGAAGCGCCAGATCCTCGGCGAGGAAGCGCAGGAGGCGACGCCCTAGTGCCGCGCACGCTCGAACAAGCCGGCGGCTTCCTCTTCGGTCTCTGGATGGCGCTCGTCGTGCTCCAGCCGATCGGCACCTCCGCGCAGGCGACGACCGACGCTCCGATCGCGAATCTCGAGTCGGTGCTGCACATCAGCATCAACGACATCCGCGACGCGCAGGGACTGCGCCGGCTCGAGCGCGATCCCGCCCTCGACGCCGTCGCACGGGCGCACGCCCAGGACATGGCCACGCGCCGCTATCTCGCCCACGAGACGCCCGAAGGTTTGAATCCGCCCGAGCGCATGAAGCGAGCAGGCGTCTCCGGCTTCACGCTCGCCGGCGAGAACGTGGGCACCACCAGCCGCCTCGATCCCAACCGCGAGATCGTCGTCGCGTGGATGGACTCCACCGCGCACCGCGACAACATCCTCGCACCCGTCTTCAACACCACCGGCATCGGCATCGCCCGCGCCGCCGACGGCAGCTTCTTCTACACCCAGCTCTACGCCGCAAAGCCGCGCTGAAAGCGCAGCCTCCCGCTCCGGGGCAACCAAGTCGCTCGCACCGGCAGGCGGTGGAGGCGCGCTCCACGCCGCATGCGGCGTCCGGCAAGCGAGCGGCCGTCGCCCACGGCCGTCAAGCGCGCAGCGAGGCGCAGCCGAGCGAAGCTCATGAGGCTAGCTAGGGGCGGAAGGTCACCGCGATGCGTCGGTCGTCCCAATAGAGATCCACCGGGCGAGACGCGTCGATGCTCGACGGCAGCACGGCGTATCCCAGCACCAGCGTCTCGGGCGTGAGCTGCCCGCCGATCGGACCGACGAGCACGTCCATCTCCTGCGAACGTCCGGGCTGCGGACGGAACGCCGTCTGGCCCTGCACGAAGGTGAAGTTCGGCTGGAAGCGCTGCGGTTGCTTCGGCTGCACGCTGAAGAGCACGACCGTGCCCTCGACGGCCGCCGCGCCGCGCAGGCGCTGCTCGAACGCGGCCGAGTGCGCGAACGACACGCGCATCGACTCCGCGCCGGCGGCCTCCTCGACGAACGTCGCGGGCGCGCTCTGCTGCGAGAGTTCGACCAGGTAGAAGAGATCGCGCAGATCGCCGTCCGTCAGGCCCAGATCGGGCTTGCGCGGCGCAGGCGGAGCGGCCGGTGTCGTGGGAGGCGCGGACGCGACCTGCGGCAGCGCTGCTCCCGAACCCGGCTCGCGTGCGGCTTCGAGCGCGGCGCCGCCGGGGGCGCCCGAAGCGCCGCCCTGCGCGAGACCGCTACGCACGCGTTCGGCGCGCTCCACCAGGTTGTACGGATTGTTCTCGTTCTGCTTCTCGCGATGCACTTCCCAGAGGAACGGCCGAGGCAGGTTCTCGGGCCGCATCGGCGGAACCTGTGACGACTCGACGCGGCGCGCGTTCGAGCAGGGAATGTCGGCGCTGCGCTGCACGATGAAGACGCTGCCGTCGGGGCACACGCCCGTGATGGCGGACGCATCGCCGGTCGCCAGCGCCGCACCGAGCGCGAAGACGGGCCAGCGCAGACGCGCGGCGACGGGTCGGAACGAGTGGCCGGGCGAGATCCCGGACCACGGGCGGCGGAGCATGGACAGCATGGCGCCCTCGGATCTGGAAATGGACCTCATCCTAATCCGAAAAGAACAATGAAATCAAGATCTTCGACGCGACTTCCGAGAAGTCGCCCGCGCTTTCTTACGCGCCTCGGGGACTTGTCCTTGCCGCTTTCCGCCTGCCTGCCGGCCCGCTGCACCGACCGCCTGCTCGCGCAGCATTGCGATCTCCGCGGGCCGCAAAGCGCGCGCGCGACCCGGCGCCAGCGTGCCGAGTTCGATGGGTCCCATGCGCACCCGCACGAGGCGCCGCACCGGATGGCCGAGCGCCTGCATGGCGCGGCGGATCTGACGCTTGCGCCCTTCGAAGAGAACGAGCGAGAAGCTGCTCGTGTCGGTGCCCCGATCGAATCGGGCGGGACCGACACGCGCTGGTGCCGTCGCTCCGTCGTCGAGATCGACGCCGCGCGCGAGCCGCCGCAATACTGCGTCGGGAATGGCTCCCCGCACGGTGACGCGGTATTCGCGCTCGCTGCCGAGCGACGGGTGCAGGAGCGCGTGCGCGACGTCGCCGTCGTTCGTGAGCAGCACGAGTCCCTCGGTCTCCCAGTCGAGGCGCCCGACCGGATACAGGCGCGGGACGTCGGGCGGAAGCAGGCCCAGCACGGTGGGACGCCCGTGCGGATCGCTCGTCGTCGTCAGCACGCTGCGCGGCTTGTGCACGATCCAATAGGCCGGACGCTCGAACTCGAGCGCGTGCCCGTCCACCGTGATCGTCTGCCGCGCCGGGTCGGCGCTGTCGCCGAGCTTCGCGACGAGGCCGTCGACGCTCACGCGACCGGCGCGGATCCACTCCTCCGCTGCGCGCCGCGAGGCGACGCCCGCCGCGGCGAGCAGCTTCTGCACTCGCTCGGCGCGCGGCGCTTTGGGACTCAGTGGGTCTGCGGCGGAACGTCGCCGTCCGCATCGACGTCGGCCTCGGGCTCCGCTTCGTCGGACGCGTCGCCATCGGCCGGCGCCTCGCCCTCGTCGCCCTCGCCGGCCGACGCGAACGCCTCGGCG
>JALOQG010000234.1 GCA_025453505.1 Myxococcota bacterium
GCAGGCGGCAAGACGGTCGCGATGAAGGCGCTCGCGCTGGCGGTCCTGTGCGCACGCGCGGGCCTGCACGTCGCCGCGGCGCCGGGCGCCCGCGTCGACTTCGCCGAGCGCCTGCTCGCGGACATCGGCGACGCCCAGAACCTGCGCGAGAACCTCTCGACCTTCTCCGCGCACCTCGCGAACCTCGCGCGCATCGTCGCCGCGGCGGACGCGCACAGCGTCGTCGTACTCGACGAGATCGGCGACGGCACCGACCCCGGCGAGGGCGCCGCGCTCGCGCAGGCCGTGCTCGAGGCGCTCGCGAACGCGAACGCACGCGTGGTCGTGACCACGCACTACGCGCTGCTGAAGGAGCTGGCGCAGGTGGACGCGCGTTTCGAGAACGGCAGCTTCGACTTCGATCCGGCCACGCTCGCACCGACCTTCCGGCTGCGCTTCGGCGTGCCCGGCACGTCGTCGGCGCTCTCCGTCGCGGCGCGCATGGGCGTGCGTCGCGACGTGCTCGACCGGGCCGCGGAACTCCTCGATCGCGAGGACCGCCGCCTCGAACGCACGCTCGCGGAGCTGAACACGAGCCGCCTCGCGCTCGAACGCGAGCGGCAGCTCGCCGCGCGCGCGCGCGAGGAGAGCGAGACGACGCGCGCGGAGCTCGGTCGCAAGCTCGCGCGCCTGCAGGAGCGGCGCGATCAGCTCTTCTCGAGCATGCGCGGCGAACTCGACGCCGCCTTCCGGCGCGCCCACGACGAGATCACGACGGTCGTACGGGAGCTGCAACGCGGCAAACCGGAGTCGCGCGAGGCGCAGCGAGCGAGAGAGAAGCTGATCGCGATCGAGACTCGTGCCCGCGATGCGGAGAGCGAGATCGCGCCCGCCGCCGAGGCAGACGCGCCGGAGGCGACCGCGGCGATCGATTGGCGCGTCGCGCAGCCGGGCGATCGCGTCGTCGTGCGCGGCGGAGGACCGGGCGTGCTCGTGTCGCTCCCGGACCGGCGCGGACGCGTGGGCGTGCAGGTCGGCGGCGCGCGCATCGTCGTTCCGCTCGAGCGGATCGGCGCGGCGAAACCGGATCCGCACGCGCGCGCCCAGCGCGTCGCGCACGTCGCCGTCGAGGCCGCCGTCGAAGCCGGCGAACACAGCGGCGGGATCGAGCGCTGCGACCTGCGCGGACTGCGCGTCGAGGCGGCGATCGAGCAGCTCGGCGCGCACCTCGACCGCGCCGCACTGCGCGGCTGCTCCCGCATCGACGTGATCCACGGACTCGGTACCGGCGCGCTGCGCGAAGCCGTGCGCGCGTACCTGGCCGCGTCTCCCTACGTCGAGCGCTTCACGGCCGGCCACCCGGATGCGGGCGGCGAAGGCGTCACGGAAGTCGCATTGCGCTGACGGCCGCGCCTTCGAGCGTCGGCGCGGCGAGCCAGTCGCCGGCGAAGTGGAGGGCGCGACCGGCGCGCACGCGGTCGGCCTCGACGGCGCGCATCCGCGCGATCGCGCGATAGGCGCCGACGTCGAAGCGCGGCCACGCGAGCGGGAAACGATGCAGGGAGCCGCCCGGCGCGGCGGCGCCGGGCAGCACACGCTCGACCGCCATCGCGATCTCCTTCACGAGCGCATCGCCCGCGACTTCGAGATGCGCCGCGGCCCACGGGTCGCGTGCGATCGCGGTCAACGTCCCGGCTTCGATCGCGATCGAAGCGAGCGGCGAAGTGCCGCGCGGGGCGATGCGCACGCGTGCCGTCGCGTCCGTGCGAGCCGTCGTGGTCCACGTGATGGCGGCGTCGTAGCGGACGCCGGCGAGGATCGTGCGCTCCGCGGCGACGAGCACGGGCTCCGCGATGCGCAGCGCCGCGGGCGCCGGCACCGCGAGAACGACGGCATCCGCCGCGATCGTCTCGTTCGCGAGCCGCACGCGAAAGCCGTCCCTCGCGTCCGGCTCGACGCTTTCCACCGGCGCGCTCGTGCGTACGGCGAGCCGTGCGGCGAGCGCGTCGAGCAGTCGCGCGACCGGCGCCGCGAACGATCCCTCCACGGCGTCGCGTTCGCTCGACCAGCGCAGCAGGAACGACGCGCGGCTCGCCTCGCGCTCGTCCTGCGGCGCGCGCTCGGCGAGCCACGGCTCGATCCAACCCGTCGCGATGCCGCGTCCGAAATAGAGCGTCGCGAAGTCGGCCAACGAACGGTAGTCGAGCGGAGCCGCGCGTTCGGGCGCGGCCGCATCCAGGTGCGGCGCGTAGCGCGCCATCAGCCGCGGCAGACGCAGCACGCGCAACGCCTGCAGCAGCGACACGCCGGGGAGTCGCGCGATCGTGCGCGGATCCGCGCCGGGCGCCAGCGGGACGACCCGCCCGGCCTCGGCGCGCGCGCTGCGCACAGGCCGGATCGGCAGGAGCGCGCCGCCGAGGCCCGCGGCGCGCACCAGTCCGAAGAGCGCGCGGTCCGCCGTGCTGACGCGCGCGGCGATCGGATCCACGCCGCTCGCGTCCGGCGCGGCGCGTCCGCCGACGCGTGCCGCCGCCTCGAGCACGCTGACGCGCGCGCCGCGCTGCGCGTGGGCGAAGCCGGCCGCGAGGCCCGCGAGACCGCCGCCCACGACGACGACGTGGCGCCCTTCCGCCGACGCCTCGCTCATCGGGTGTCGAGTTTCGCGACGACGTCGTGCAGCGTCGTGAACGGCTCGAAGGCGATTCCGCGCGCGCCGAGTTCCTCCGCGAGCGTGTCCTTCGCGAAGACGAGATCCGCCGCCTGCGAGGCGCACAGATCCGACACGCGCCCATTGCCGACGTGCGCGACCGGTACGCCCGGATGGCGGGCGCGAAACGCGTCGATGCTGGCGCGCTTGCAGACGCCGGTGCCACAGCCGCAGACGGAGTTCGGCGAGCCAGGCGCGATGCGCCAGCGGCCGCCTTCGTAGCGAAGCCGGTTCGAGTCGTAGCCGAAGCGCAAGCCGTGGAGCTGCTGCAGGCGATCGAGGTTGCGATCGAAGCCGTCCGAGAGCACACGGAACGGGACGTCGTGACGCTCGCACCAGGCGACCAGCGCCTCCGCGCCGGGATCCAGCTCGATCTCGCGCAGGAACGCCTCGAGCTCGGCTTCGGGCAGCGCGAGTCCGTCGAGCAGCTCCATGTTGTAGCTCCACGCGTCGAGCTCGCCGCGCTCGAGACGCGGCCACAGCGCGGCCCGACGCTCGGCGGCGTAGCGGCGTGCGATCGAAGCGCCGACGTCCTGCACGGCGAAGGTGCCGTCGAAATCGCAGAACACCGCGAGACGCGGTCGGCCCTGCAGCCGGTAGAGCGCGCCGCCGTGCGGCTCGAGCAATGCGGTGATGCGGCCCGATTCGATCTGCGCGACCGGCGAGCCGAGCAGCGCCTCCGCTTTCTCGCCCGCTGCGCCATGAGCCGCGAGATCGAGCGTCACGCGCTGCGCCGCGTCGTCGTCGTTGAAGAGCGCGATCAGCCAGTCGGCGCCCGCACGCGCGACCGATCCGGTCGCGATCTCCGCGTCGAGGAGGCCCGCTGCGCGCGCATTGCCCCGCTGTGTCGTCTCGTCCACCTCGCGCGCGAGCGCGACGGTCTCGCGCACGACCGCGCGCTCGTCGGGCGTCAGCGCCGGCACGTCGTCCGAGAAGATCGTCATGCCGCCCGTGACGGCGATCGACGCCGCCAGCGCGCGCACCTCGGCGCGCGAGAGGCTCGACTGCGTCGAACGCGCCATCAGGCAGTCGGGATCGTTCTGCCAGAAGCGGCGGTGCATCCAGGCGCGCGAAAGCGTGTTGCGCAGCGCGTTGCGCCCGGCAGGCAGCGTCGCTTCGAGGCCGGGGATCCCGATGCCCGCCAGGTTCCAGTACGGCGCGGTGTCGGGTCCGATGCGCATCCCGTCCACGAGCCCGACTGCGGGGCCGAGCGGACAGCCGCAGCCGAGCAGGAACGAAGTGTCGCCGATGCCGGCGCGCACCGCGGCGAGTCCGCGCCGCAGCCGCGCGGCGCGCGTGACGCGCGCGTCGTGGGCGCTCGCGCGCAGCGATTCGGCGTAGAGGAAATCGATCTTGTGGTACGGGAATCCCATCTCCGTCAGCGAACGGAATACGCGCTCGAGGTGCGCGATCACGGCGGGCTGCGTGGTATCGAGCACGAAGACCCAGCCGTCCTGCGTCCACTTCGCGTGGTGCAGGCCGCGCAACAAACCGCTCTGCTCGGCATCGCGCAGCAGCCATTCCGGGCGCGTCTCGAAGATCCGGCTCTCGGGGACGACGCAGAACGGCGCCGTCCACAAACCCGGCGTGAAGCCGGCCGCGCGCACGGCCGAGGCGATCGCGGCGAGACCGCTCGGGAACTTCTCGTTGGTCTCGAGCCAGTCGCCGATCGCGCGCTGGTAGCCGTCGTCGAGTTGGACCAGTTCGATCGGGATCTCGCTGCGCGCCGCCACGAGCGCGTCCAGATTGCGCAGGAACGCGTCTTCCGTGACGTCGTGGAAGAAGTGGTACCAGGAGCACCAGCCCGCCTGGAACGGCGAGGCGCTGCGCGCACCGGCGCGGCGCCCCATCGCATCGGCGTGCGCTTCGAGCAGAGGCGTCGGCGCAGCGCCGATCGCGACACGCACGGGCTCGAGCTCGATCGATTCGCCCGGTTCGAGGATCCGCTCGACGCGCTGCTCGAGCTCCGCGAGCACGCGCGCGCCGTCCCGACGCAGATACGCGACGCCGAAGCAGAGGCCGCTCTCGAGCGCGCCGATCGCGATCGCTCCGTGGCGCGCGCCAGCCGCCGTGACGCCGTCGGCCTCGTGCCACCCGCTGCGATCGGCCGGCGCCTCCCAGGTGCCCCGGTGGAAGCCGCGCAGCCAGGGTCCGGACGGAAACGGCTGCGCACCCGCGTCGTCGAGGGCATCGCCTCCGGCGTACGACCAGGACTGATGGCCCTGGCGCAGGAAGCGCAGCGCGCTTGCGTCGGGCGGCGTCCACGCGAAGCCGAGCCCGACCGTCTCGACGTGCACGGGCCGGCTCGAGGCGTTGGCGACGTACACGGTCCAGGTCGCGTGATCGTCCGCGACGTCGAGTGCGAGCGTCGCGCGCAGGGGACC
>JALOQG010000235.1 GCA_025453505.1 Myxococcota bacterium
TGCCGACACGCCGCGCACCCAGCGCTGCGGCGGCAGGAAGGTGATGCGCTGGCCGAACGAGCAGGGAACGACGAGGTCGAGCCGGATCGACTCCGGGTTCGTGAACCGCGAAGGCGTCACGCGCGCGACGTCGTGCAGCGGAATGCGCACGCTGTCGCGGAAGTTCGAGACGACGAGCGAGTCGCCCTCGAGCGTCACCTGCTTGAGCCCCGCGTGCATCCAGAGCAGCAGCCCGACGACGAACGCGCCGATGCCCGCGAAGAACCAGCGGAAGGCGCCGATCCCGGGCACGCCGGGTTCCACCGCGAAGCCGACGGCCCACACCGTGCCCGCGAACCAGACGCCGAGCAGCGCGGGAAGCACGAACTTGTACAAGGCGGTCGCGCGCGACGAGAGCACGCGCGATGCACTCGCAGCGGGCGCGCCGGCGCTCACGTCGTTTCGGAGCGCCGGCCGCGCGGCGCGCGCTTCGACTCCGCCGCCGCGCGCGACTGCGCGACGCGCAGCAGCTCCGCCAGGGCCTCCTGCGTGTCGGCGACGAAGCGGTCGAGGTCGGGCACCACGTCCCAGTCGGCGTTGAAGCCCCAGTGGATGCGGCCCGCGTACGAGAGCAGCGCGATGCCGAGCCCGAGATTGTCGACGAGCGGCACGTGCGGATAGGTCTCGGTCATGCGCGCGCCCGCCATGTACATCGGGATCTGCGGGCCGGGCACGTTGGTGACGACGAGGTTGAACGGCAGCAGGCGCGTCGCGTTGCGCGCGCCGAGCGCGAGCAGCTGCGACGGCGTCCACTCGGCGACCTGCGTCAGCACCTCGGCGCCGATCGCGCTCTTCGACTCCTTCAGCTCGGCGGTGTGCGCGGCGATCGCAGCGAGCTGCGCGGCCGGGTCGTCTTCGCCGAGCGGCAGCGGCACGACCCACGCCGAGACGCGATTGCCGAGCGCGCCCGATTCGTCGGCGGCGCGCACCGAGACCGGCGCCATCACGCGGAAGTCGAGGCCGTGCGGGCGCATGCCGCGGCGTTCGAGGAAGCGCCGCACGGCGCCCGTCACGACCGCGAGCACGACGTCGTTGAGCGAGCCGCCGAGCGCCTTGCGCACGGCCTTCACCTCGGCGAGATCCATCGCCATCCAGTCGAAGCGGCGGTGCGGGCCGATCGCCCGGTTGAGCGGCGTCGGCGACGCCGAGCGCAGCGTCGCGCCGAGCGTCTCGGCCGCCGCGCGCAGGCGCGACACCACTTCGCGGCGCGTCTCCTCGGCCTCGCGCAGCAGATGGCGCAGGTCGCGCAGGGCGGCGAGCGGCAGGCCGGCGCGGCGCATCCACTCGTGGCGCATCAATTCGATCGGCGAGGGCGCCGGGCGCGGCACGAAGCGCGGCGGATCGGAGAGCGCCTCGGGCTCGGGCGAGAGGCTCAGCAACACCTTCATGAGATCGACGCCCGAAACGCCGTCCACCATGCAGTGATGCACCTTCGACACGAGCGCGAAGCGATCGCCCTCGAGCCCCTCGACGATCCAGATCTCCCAGAGCGGCCGCTCGCGATCGAGGTGCTGCTGCATGATGCGCGCGGACAGGCGCTTCAACTGCTCGTCGCTGCCGGGCCGCGGCAGGCTCGTGTGGCGCACGTGGTAGTCGAGCTGGAAGCGGTCGTCGTCCACCCACACCGCGTGCTGCTCGAACGGGATCCAGGCGAGCTTCTGGCGATAGCGCGGGATCTTGTGGAGCTGGGCGCCGATCCGCTCGCGCACGGCGTCGGCGTCGATGCCGCCGTCGGGCCGGCGCAGCGGTCCCGCCTCGAAGATCATGGTCGAGGCGACGTGCATGTAGGCCGTCGGCTTCTCGAGCACGAGGAACGAATTGTCGAGAGCACTGAGACGGTCGTAGGCGTAGCGGGGCACGCGCCCTCCCTGGATCGAAAGAGGTCAACGCACGTTGCGCGGCACGTTCAGGAGCAGATCGAAGAAACGCACCGCGAGCGGATTCACGAAGACGTGGCGGAGCTTCCAGTACGGCGAATGCCACTGTTCGGGCGGCAGCGTTCCGTCGAGCACCTCCGCGAGCGCTTCGGCGCTGCGGCCCGCGAGCAGGTCGAGGATCTGCTCGCCGATCTCGGCCGACGCGCCCGCCGGCGCGCCCGCGTAGGTCTCTTCGCAGAAGTAGTGGATGCCGGTCTTGAAGCCCTCGAACATCGACGGGACGGAAGCGAGCTTGCCGCGCGGTGTCGCCGGCTTCGGACGTCCGGTCTCCTCGATCCACAGGTCCACGGTACGGCGCGGGAGCTGTTTGTAGTCGGGGTCGACCCAGTCGGGGTGCAGGGCGAGGAGCTGCGACGTCTCGACGAGTCCGCCGTGCGTGTCGCCGACGAGATCCGACTTCACGATGCCGGGGAGGTGGCCGAGCACCTCCGTCAACTCCGAGCCGCCCTGCCCGTTCAGGCGCGAGAGCATCAGGGAGAAGATCGAGACCATCTGGATGCCGCGCGCCTTCGAGACGCTTTCGCACGCCGTCTCGATCGCGAGGAAGTGGCGCGGGCTGCCGTGGAAGTTCGAGATGACGACGTGGCGGAAGCCTTGCGCCGCGAGAGAGTTCCCCATGTCCTCGAGCACGCGGATGGTCGTGGACGGCTGGAAGGCGATCGTGCCGGGCTGCGGGACGCCGTCGGTGGCGGCGTAGATGAAGGGCAGCTTGAGAAAGGTGCGCCCCGCATGGCGCTCGGGCAGGAAGCGCAGCGTGCGCTCGGCCAGCCCCTCGCCCTCGAGCGCGTCGGCGCCGAGCGGGAGGTGCGGACCGTGCACCTCGAGCGGCGAGCAGGTCACGAAGACGACGGCGCTCGCGCGGTCGATCGCGTCGAACTGTTTCTTGGTCAGCGTCTCCCAGCGGATCCAGATCGGGTCGGGCATGCGGCTCCTCTCGGCGTCGGGCGGAGCGGCCAGCATACCCGAGGGCCGCTACCGTCCGGTCGCTTCTCCCGTTCCCCGAAATTCCTCCATCGACGGCCCCGGTCGTGACCTCCCCTGTCACGCCGCGACCGCAACGTTTCCAGGCCCGGCCCCGCAGATCCGCGGGCCCGCCGGCCGGATGGAGGAAATCCCGTGTACGACCCCGACCTCGACGCCCTGGCGGCCCTCGATCCGCGCCGGGCCGCCACCGCTCGCGACCGCGACGAGATCGAGGTGTCGCTGCGCGTGCGCGACCCCGAGCTCGTGGCGGAGCTGCGCGCGATCCGCGACCCGCGCGAGCGCGACGAGCACGCGCAGCTCGCGTTGCGCATCGGCCTGCTCGCGCTGCGCTCGGCGCGCGGCCAGATCGACGCCGGCGCCGTGCGCGGCGAAGTCGACCGGCTGCTGATCGAGCTGCGCAAGGGACTCGAGCAGCACCGCGATCACGTCCAGTCCGAACTGTCGGGCGCGCTCAAGCACTACTTCGACCCGAACGACGGCCGCTTCGAGGAGCGCGTGCGCGCGCTCGTGAAGGACGACGGCGAGCTCGCGCAGGTGATCCGCGCACAGGTGCACGGCTCGGACTCGGCGCTCGCGCGCACGCTCGCGCAGCATGTCGGCGCCGAGAGCCCCCTGCTCCGTTCGCTCGACCCGACCAACAGCACGGGTCTCGTGGCCGGCGTGCAGCGCCTCGTCGAGGACGCGCTCGGCCTGCAGCGCACGGCGATCCTCGGCGAGTTCTCGCTCGACAACCGCGAGGGCGCGCTCGCGCGTTTCCTCGGCGAGCTGACGCGCAGCCACGGCGAGGTCGGCGAGGCGCTGCAGGAGCGCATCGGCGCGGTCGTGCGCGAGTTCTCGCTCGACGACGAGAACTCGGGACTGTCGCGGCTGGTGCGCCGCGTCGAGCGCGCGCAGCAGCAGATCGCCGACGAGTTCACGCTCGACTCGGAGACGTCGGCGCTCGCGCGCATGCGCCGCGAGCTGCTCGGGATCGCGGAGAAGCAGAACGCGACGCTCGTCGAGATCGAGAGCCGCATGAAGGTCGAGCTCGCGAAGTTCGGCGCGAAGCGCGAGGCCGACGCACGCACCACCGCGCACGGCAACGAGTTCGAGGCCACGCTGCTGCGCTGGCTCGAGCGCCGCGCGAACGAAGGCGGCGACGTGTGCGAGGAGACCGGCGGCACGACCGGCTCGATCAAGAACTGCAAGGTCGGGGACGCGGTCGTCGAACTCGGTCCGGAGCACCGCGCCGCCGGCGCCCGGATCGTCTTCGAAGCCAAGGAGGACGCGAGCTACCGGCTCGCCACGGCGCGCGAAGAGATGGACACCGCGCGCAAGAACCGGGACGCCGACGTCGGCGTCTTCGTGCTCTCGGCGAAGAGCGCGCCCGATGGCTGGGAGACCTTCCGCGTGATCGGCCCCGACGTGTTCGTGGCCTGGAACGCCGAGGATCCCGCGACCGACGTGATCCTCGAAGCGGCCCTCGCGCTCGCCCGCGCGCTGTGCGCACGGGCCCGGCACGGCGTCGAATCGGAGCTGGACTTCGAGGGCTTCGAGCGCGCCGTGCGCGACGTCGAGAAGCAGATCCAGGCGCTCGCGGACATCACCACCTTCGCCGGCACCATCGAGAGCGGCGCCACGAAGATCCGCGAGAAGGTCCGCATCATGAAGGGCCATCTCGAGAAGGCGGTCGAGACGCTGGACGAATGTCGCGAGGCGGCGCGGCGCGATCTGTCCGGCGCTACGAGCTAGGTCTCCATCTCGGCGGGCGCACGACCGGGGCGGCGGCGACGAGGGCTCGCGGTCAGCCGGTGAGGACTTTCGCGAGGGCGCGCGGGTCGTGGCGGAGCAGGAGCCGGAGCGTGTCGAGGGCGGCGCCGAAGCGAGCGTGGCGCAAGTGCCCGCGCACTTCGTAAGGCAGGCCCGGCGCGAACACGCCGGCCCAGTGCACGCGGCCACGCTCGAGCGCGGCTTCCAGCGCGGCGTCGCCCGCGAGTTCGGGACGCTGCGCCTCGAGCGTCGCGAAAACGGAGCGGATCATGCGCGTCGGCGCGCTGCCGCTCGCGTTGCCGGCGTGCCGCCGGTACTCGGTGACGAGCTCGTTGTGGCAGTGGATCGG
>JALOQG010000236.1 GCA_025453505.1 Myxococcota bacterium
TGGCGTCGCGCCCGACGAAGATCTTGAACATCGCCTGGCCTTCGGGGTTCAGGAACTGGATCGACGCCGTCTGCTTGCCCATGAATGGACGGCGCAGGAACACGATCGAGTGGCAGCGGTCCGGGCGCAGGTGCCCCGTGAGGCCTCCCTGTCCCTGGAGGTTGAAGTAGCCGCGGCCGAGCGTTCCGGGAGGCAGCGGGCCGCCCCATTCGAAGACGCCGTCCGGGGTGTGCACGATCACGGTCACGGGGCCCCAGCCGACGACGTCGTCCAGCACTTCGCAGAAGCGGATGCCCGCGGCCGTGCTCCACGTCTCGCGCGGGAGACATTCGATCACGGTGCGCAGCGGAACGCCGTGTTCGCCCGCGAGACTCTCGAGAATGCCGCCCGGATTGCGTGCGAGCTGGGCCCGCAGCGCAGCGAGCTCGTCGGCCGTCGGAGTCTGTCCCTCGCTCGTCATGTTCACCTCGTCTCTTGGGATTGCAGGCTCTCGCGCAGACCTCGCGCGAGATTCGGAGCCCAGAAGCGTCCCGCCGTGGTGAGGCGGAAGCGCGGGCCGGCGCCTTCGACCAGCCCCTCGCGACGCCACTGCGCGAGCAGCGGCGCGACGCGCTTCGACGCTTCCGGCTCGAGGCCGGAGAGATCGAGCCGCCCGACCTCGATGTCCGCACCGACGCGCGCCCGGAGCGCCTCGCACGCACTCGGCGCGTGGATCGTACGCAGCGGCTTGCGCCCCGCCCTCACGAGCGCGGCGTAGTCGTCGAGCGCGGGCACGAGCGAGTAGGCGTGATCGTCGAGCGAGCCGCCCGCGCCGGCGCCGTACGCGAGACAGTCGGCGCCCTGCTTGAGGAGCAGGTTGTAGAGGTTGCGCTCGCGCGTCGCGCGCGCCCAGTGGC
Source organism: Myxococcota bacterium (assembly GCA_025453505.1). Lineage (GTDB taxonomy): Bacteria > Myxococcota_A > UBA9160 > UBA9160 > PR03 > PR03. The sequence continues at coordinate 897 of JALOQG010000236.1, forward strand.
TGTTGCTGATCTGGCGCCAACCCGCCTCGTCGAGGATGCGCGCGGCGTCGCCGTACATCGTCGCCTGGTCGGGAAGCGGCACGACCGGGGCCGAGCGGCCCGCCGCGACGGCGGCCGCGAGCGGCGTGCCCGGAAACAAGTTGAGGGGATAGAGATCGACGCCGTCGAGATCGAGATCCAGGCACGCCCTCAGGTCGTCACGCCAGACCGCAAGCGTCTGGTCGGGGAGCCCGATCAGGAGGTCCGCGACGACGGCGGCGCGATCGCGATCGCGAAGCGCTCCGAGGAAGACGAGCAGCTCCTCGCGGGATGCGCGGCGTCCCTGCCGACGTCGCACGTCGGTGTCGAAGGACTGGACTCCGATCGAGAAGCGGTTGGCTCCCGCCTCGATGCAGGCGTCGACCTTCTCGGCGCTGAAGCCGAGACAGCGGCCCTCGACCGTGATCTCGCAGTCGGGCGCGAGCGGAAGTGCGCTTCGCAGTGCGCGCAGGAGCCGATGCAGCGCGTCGGCCGGGAGTGCGCTGGGCGTCCCTCCACCGAGATAGACCGCATGCACCGGCGCACCTGCGATGCCCGCGGCGCGACATTCGCGTTCGAGGTCCGCGATCACGAGCGCGTCGTAGCCGTCGATCCGCTCGGGATGCGCCGGGCCGCGATAGAAGCCACAGAAGAGGCAGTGGTTGGCGCAGAAGGGGAGATGGACGTACGCGACGCGCTTGCGGCGCGCGGGCGGCGGGCTCGCGACCAGCGTCGCCCATGCGGTCTCGAACTCCGCTTCGGGCACCGGCCGGCGCCCGTCCCAGGGTACGAGCGGGGCGCGCCTCGGAAAGGCGTCGCGCAGCGGATCGCTCCCGATCCGCGCCGACTCGTGTTCGGCAACCTCGCAGACAGCCATCGCCAGCCACTCCCCTTGGATGGGTCCCGCAGCTGGCGTCTGGCTGGCTGGCGTCGAACGCAGACTTTTCGGGGATCCAGGGTCGCGCCGATCCGGGGACCCGCCATGACGGCGGTCATATCGGCTGCGCGAGGGAGGCGCGCCGTCCGGCAATCACTCCGAGTGCTGCACCGACGCCAGGGGATGCAGCACGACGCGCACGGCGCTGACGGGGGTCGAGCGCCGCGCCCGCTTCAGCGAGGAGGGCGCTCCTCGCGAAAGACGCCGGGTGCGTCGGGCGCGAAGCGTTCGAGCAGGAATCGCTCTTGCGGCTTCTCGGACGCCGTCTTCGGGATCTCGTCCACGACCTGGAGGAAGCTCGGTACGAAGTTCGGCTCGAGCCCCTTCCTGCAATGCTCGAAGACCGACGCCGAGACGCCTCGGTCCCAGCGCGTGTCCGGCGCCGCGACGATCGCGGCGACGACGTCCTTTTCGCCGGGCGCACCCGATGCGGACGGCACGCCGTACACGAACACGTCGGACACCGCGTGGTGTTCGGCCAGCACCTTCTCGACGAAGCCGGGATTCACGAAATCCCCGTTGCGCCGGATGCCACCGCCCTTGTTCGCCGCGGACGCCTCCGGATTCCCGTGGTACTCGACTTCGGCGCGGCCGCCCGTGGGCCGCGAGCAGATCTCGCCCTGCACGCCCGGCGGACACTCGCGGTCCTGGTCGTCGAGGATCTTCATCTCGAGCCCGGGCAGCGGCCGCCCGAAGGATCCGATCGGCCCCTGCCCGATCGGCTTCATGGCGAGCCCGCCCTCGACGGCGCCATACCACTCGAAGATCCCGACGCCGAAGCGCTTCTCGAACGCCTCCCACAGCGTGACCGGCATCCCCGCGCTCACGACGAAACGCACCGGATGGTCGGCGTCGTCGGCGCGCGGCGGCTCGCCGTAGATCGCAGTGGCCATCCCGCCGAGCATCGAGAACGTGGTACAGCCGTGGTGCCGGCAGACGTCCCAGAGCTTCGACTTGGTGAAGCGGCGGGAGAGCACGCAGTGCAGGCCGAGTGCGAGCGAGGGTCCGAGCGTCACGGCCTGGGCGTTGCCGTGCGTGAGCGAGAGCCCGGTGTAGGGGCGCTCGTCCGGCCGATAGCCGAGCAATGCGCCGAGACCGGCGAAGGCGCCGAAGCGCGCGTTCGGCCATACGACGCCCTTGGGATCGCCGGTGGTGCCCGACGTGAAGAGGATCTGCAGCGGATCGTTCGCACTCTCGAGCCGTGAATCGATCGTCTCCGCCGGCCGATCGAGGACCTCGGCGAGAGTGCCGACGCCCAGCGCGTCCGCGCCGCGCATCGATCCGGCCTCCTCACCGGTGTCGAGCGCCAGGATCCACTCGAGGGCAGGACCCCGTTCCTGCGCCGCGAGCAGCTCGGCGAGGGCGTAGTCGGCGCAGATCGCGCCACGGCAACCGGAGTCGCGCAGCAGGAACGCGAGCTTGTCGCGACGCGTACGCGGATCGATCGGCACGAACACGGCGCCCGTGATCGAGGCCGCGATCATCGTCTCCACGAACTCCGGGTGATTGCGCATCATCAGCGCGAAGCGATCGCCCCGGGCGACGTTGCGGGCGAGCAGCGCCGCCGCGATGCGATTGGCGCGCTCGGCGAGCTGCGCGTAGCTGCGGCGCTCGTCGGGCGTCGCACCGCCGTCGAGGCTCGCGTGTTCGAAGGTCACGACGTCGAAATCGGGACTCTGCTCGGCGCGGAGGCGCACCACGTCGGCGAGGATTGCTGCGCTCGGCTCCCGCATCTGCTCTCCTCCGTCGCGACTCGCTGCGTACGAAAGCGTTCCGCTAGACGCCGAGGATCGTCACGCACATCGCGGCGGCGTCGCTGCCGATGTTGCCGCCGCCGTTGTGGGCGAGACCGATCCGCGCGTTCGCCACCTGGCGCGCGCCGGCGCGGCCCTGCAACTGCTCCGTGATCTCGACGATCTGCGCCACGCCGGTCGCCCCGACCGGATGGCCCTTGCGGAGCAGTCCGCCCGAGGTGTTCACGGGAACGGAGCCGCCGATGCGCGTGGCGCCGGATTCGACGAGCTTTCCACCTTCGCCGGGCGGACACAGCCCGAGAGACTCGTACGCCATGATCTCGGCCGGTGCGGAGGCGTCGTGACACTCGACGAGGTCGAGATCCGACGGGCCGACGCCTGCCTCGCCGTAGGCCTCCTGCGCGCAGACCTCGACCGTACCGGGCTCGTCCGGGGCGTGGTCCCAGCCGGAGCGCAACACGCTCGACAGGACGCGCACGGGCTTCGCGATCCCGCGCTCGCGGGCCCGGCGCGAACTCATCACGACGACCGCGGCCGCCCCGTCTCCGATCGGAGAGCACATCGGCCGCGTGAGCGGCGGCGCGATCATCGGCGCAGCGAGCACCTCGGCGACCGTCATCGCGTCGCGGAACTGTGCGCGCGGATTCAGCGAGCCGTGCAGCGAGTTCTTGGCGGAGACCGCGGCGAAGTGCTCGGCGGTCGTTCCGTAGCGCTGCATGTGCATGCGCGCGGCGGCGGCGTAGATGTCCATGAACATCGAGCGCTTCTCGCCGGGCGCACCGCCTTCGCCCTTCTTCTCGCCGGCGGCCGCAGCGGTGGCGGCGCGCAGCCGTGTCATGATCTCCTGGAGCGCCTCGACGTCCACCGCGCCCGAGAACGCCGCGAACGACTTCTGCTTGTCGGCGTGATAGAGCTTCTCGACGCCGAGCACGAGCACGCAATCGTGGAAACCCGCCGTCACCATCGCCGCGGCCTGGTGCAGAGCCGTGGAGCCACTCGCGCAGGCGTTCTCGACGTTCACGACCGGCAGCCTGCCGAGCCCGAGCGAGCGCAGGATCACCTGGCCGCGAATGCTCTCCTGACCCGTGACGAGCCCGGCCGCGGCGTTGCCGACGTAGGCGGCGTCGAGATCGTCGAGCGCGATGCCGGCGTCGCCGACCGCGGCTTGCACCGCCTCGGCGCCGAGCGCCTTGAGACCGGTGTCGAGATGCTTGCCGAAGCGAGTCATGCCGACACCCGCCACCACCGCATTGCCTTGCATCGCTTTCTCCTCGTCGGCGCCGCTACAGCAGCCCGTGTCCCTTGATTCCGAGCGCCTTCTGCAAATAGGCGAGCTCCGCTTCGCGCCACGGCAGCGGCGCGGGCGTCGTGAACATCTTGTCGCGTTCGAGTTCCGCCACCACCGCCGGATCGCGCGGGAACGCCTCGCCATACGCGTTCATGTGGAAGAGTTCTTCGAAGGGCCGGCGCGGCCGCTGCCCGCCCGCCTCCCAGGTCTCCGCCGGGTAGCCGACCGTCTGCAGCAGCAGCACGCGCCCCGTGTCGGGCAGCTTCAGCGAGATCCGGATCTTGTCCAGGTTGGGGCTGCCCAGGCAACAGGTGCCGAGCCCCTGTTCGAATGCCATCAAGGTCGCCTGCGCGATGCCCTGGCCGCAGTCCACTTCGCCGAGGCCCGGCTCCTTCAGCTTGTCGCGGATCGATTGGAAGATGGGAATCAACTGCTTCTCGAGGGCGTCCTGCTTGCCCTCGCCGAAGCCGAGCGCACCGGCTGCGAGCAGTTCGCGCAGGCGATCGGCCTGTCCGTCGACCGCGGCGCCGTCGATGTACCAGACGATCACGACGGGAGCGAGACGGATCTGGAAGCCCGCGATCGGCGCCTGGAGCGCATCGAGCGTCTCCGGCGAGGCGCTGTCGCGGAAGACGACCACCGCGCGCAGGCTCTGCACGTTGCCCCAGTGCGACTCGATGCGCGCCGCCTCGAGCATGCGTTGGTTCTTCTCGGGTTCGACGGGACGGTGCGGCAACAGGAAGCGGATCGAGCGCCTCCGTCCGATGGCTTCCCGCAATTCCATGACCGGCTCCCTTCCTCGCGGCAGCGCCGCGCGTCTACCAGAGCTTCTCGGCTCCGACGATGCTCAGGAGGTCGTTGCAGCCGTCCTCGATCATCGAGGCGCGCGCGTCGCGCAGCAGCTTCTCGACCGGATACTCGCGGGAGAGACCGTTGCCGCCGAAGATCTGCACGGCCGTGCTCGCGACGTCGAAGGCGGTCTGCGTGCAGAACACCTTCGAGGCGATCGAATACTGGACCAGCGGCGGGTGCGTGCCGTTGTAGAGCGCGACGCGGCGCGCGAGCGCGCGAGCGGCCTCGACCTGCATGAACGCCTTGAACAGGCGCGACTTCACGCTCTGGTGCCGGAAGATCGGCATGCCGCCCTGGATCCGCTCGTGCGCGTAGTGCAGCGCGTGCTCGAGAGCGGCGCGCGCCGTACCGACGAAGATCGTGCCCATCGCGGCGTTGGCCATCGCCAGCACCTGCTCGACGACGAAGCCGTAGGCCTCCTTGCCCACGACCATCCACTCCTCGGGAATGCGCACGTCGTCGAAGAAGATCTCGCCCTGGTTGAGCGCTCGCTGGCCCAGCTTGTCGAGAGGCTTGCCGCGCGAGACGCCGTCGAGTTCGAGCGGCACGAGCGCGACGCCGCCGCCGTCGAAGCCGTGGCTCGGATCGATCGTGCAGAACAGCGCGGCCACCGTTGCGATCGTGCCGTTCGATACCCACGCCGACTTCTGGCCGCGGATCACCCATTCGGCGCCTTCCTTGCGCGCGACGCAGTTGGCCCGGATCGCCGGATCCTTGAAGTGAGGCTGGTCGAACGCGAGCGTGTCGCTTCCGTGGTCCGGCTCGGTCACGGCCCAGCAACCGATGTCGCGACTCGCGGGATGACAGAACCGCTCGATCAGCTCGGGCCTTCCCGAGAGTCTCGCAAAGAAGCGATGGAATCCGGCGACGCCGAGACTGATCGCGAGGCCGGAATCGCCCCAACCGAGTTCCTCGTTGACGAGGAAGCGCAACCGCGCCGCCTGGAGCGGCGACGCGTCCGCATCGGGCGACTCGATCGCGTCGAAGCCGAGATCGTGGAAGCGTGCGAAGACGCTCCACAGCACCGAGTCGCGCGCCACCACGTCGGCCGGATCGGAAAGCCGATCGAGTTGCGCCGCCGCAGGGCGCATGACCTCGTCGGCGAACTTGTGCGCCTGGTCGCAGACCGCACGCTCCGAGTCGTTCAGCTCGAACTCGATGTCGGCCAGCCCCATCTTCGGACCTCCCGTTGGTGCGACAGGATCGGGGAGCCCGGCACGAGGCCGTATGACCGAGCGCATACGCCTGCGCACCGGGGCGCAACGGCGTCGGAACCCGCTACGCGGGCAAGGCCGCGAGCGTCTTGCTCAGGGGAGGAACGCCCCTGACGACGCGCAGGGCGTCGTGTCGCACGTGATCGTGCCGCATCTGTTCGCGGACCATCGCCTCGGTGACGCTGCCGTTCTCGATGCACTCGCGCAGCAGACCGAAGAAGAAGTCTTCCTGGTTGCGATCGGGATGCAGCCGGTAGCGGCCCAGCAATGCATGGTCTCCGAAGATCTGGCGCCGCCAACGCATGAGCCAGCCGATCGGAGGAAAGCCGGGAAACGCGTCGGCCGGCGTGAAGTCGATCGGCAGACCCGCCTTCCACGGCTGCGTCCAGCGCTTGGTCGTGTGGAGCATCTTCGTCCGCCGGCTCAAGACGTCGAGATCGTTCCAATGGTTCTCGAAGAGCCCGATC
>JALOQG010000237.1 GCA_025453505.1 Myxococcota bacterium
GCCGCGCCGCCGCGGGGACGCAACATGGCGTAGGCCGCACCCGCGCCGCCCGGGATCAGCGCGACGCCGAGCACCACGAGCACGAGGAAGAGCCACGACGGAAGCGCGGCGACCTGGTACTCGACCACCAGCGCGTGCACCACGAAGCGGCACGACCAGATCGCGAACGCCGCGCTGTAGAGCCAGGCGAGCAGGAACGCGCGCCGCGGCCGGGCGCCGTCGAGCAGCCACGCGATCGGCGCGAGCATCACGAGCCCGAGCCCCGGAACCCACGCCGGCGGATAGGCGAGCACGGTCCCGACGACGCCCGCGGCGGCGACGGAGAGCGTCTCGATGCGTCGCCGCGGGATCTCGTTCACGCGCGCAGCTTGACGCGACCCGCCCCGTTTCCGCCAGCGCCGAGCTACGGTGTCGCCGATGGATCCCGATCGCCTCTATCTCTACACGCTCGTGGCGCTCGCGGTTTCGGGCGCGGCGGCGTTCGTCGCGCTGCTCGTGATCCCCGCGCCGTACGGGCGCCACGAACGCGCCGGCTTCGGACCGACGCTTCCGGCGCGCGCCGCCTGGATCCTGCAGGAGCTGCCCGCGCCGCTCGTCTTCGGGATCGTCTTCGCGCGCGGCGAACACGCGGTGCAGCTCGTGCCGCTGCTGCTGCTCGCGCTCTGGCAGCTGCACTACCTGCAGCGGACCTTCGTGTTTCCGCTGCTGATGCGCGTCGGGGCGAAGGGCGTGCCCGTGACGACCGTCGTGCTCGCGATCCTCTTCAACACCGCCAACGCCGCCTGCAACGCGTACGCGATCTCGCACGGCGCGCTGCGCCACGACGCCGGCTGGCTCGCCGATCCGCGCTTCGCGATCGGCGTCGCGCTCTTCCTCGCGGGCTGGGCGATCAACCTGCAGAGCGACGCGATCCTGCGTCGCCTGCGGGCGCCCGGCGAGACCGGCTACAAGATTCCGCGCGGCGGTCTCTACCGCTTCGTCTCGTGTCCGAACTATCTCGGCGAGATCGTCGAGTGGTGCGGCTGGGCGCTCGCCACCTGGACGTGGGCCGGCGCGGTGTTCGCGTTCTTCGCCTTCGCGAACCTGTTCCCGCGCGCGCTCTCGCACCACCGCTGGTATCGCGAGCGCTTCCCGGAGTACCCGCGCGAGCGGAAGGCCGTCATTCCGTTCGTCGTCTGACGCGGCGCAGCGCTGCGATTGCCAGGATCGCGCTCGCGCCGACTCCGATCGAACCCGGCTCGGGCACGAGCCGGAAGACTTCGCCGTTGGTGATGGTGTCGCTGCCGAGGTCGACGATGTAGATCTCGCCATCACCGCCCTCGACGACCGCGACCGGTCGGTTGATCGATCCGACGTCCGGAACGACGACGTTGGTGAGGTCTTCGAGGTCGGTCATACCGCCCTCGGGCGTCCAGCGCAGCGAATAGAGGTTGGGATCGCCGCCGTTGGCGCACCCATCGCCGAAGAAATAGGTCCCGCGCAGCGAGCCGGAGTCGCTGCCGCGATACACCGCGCCGCCCGTCACGCAGGCTCCGCCGCTCGAGGGATTCGGGAACGTGAAGATCGGATCGGTGAAGAGATCGGAGTTGCACGGCGGCTCGCCCGGATCGCCGGGGTCGAAGCAGTTGGTTCCCTCCATCACGTTCCAGCCGAAGTTGAGCCCGGCCGGCTCATCCGCCGCGACCGCGTTCACCTCTTCCAGCGCCGCCGCGCCGACGTCGCCGATGTAGAGATCGCCCGTCGCGCGGTCGAAGGAGAAGCGGAACGGATTGCGGAGCCCCTTCGCGTAGACCTCCCAGTCCTCGTTGTCTGCGGCCGCGTAGGCGAGATCGAGATCGAGACGGATCATCTTGCCGAGCAGGGTCTGATCGCTCTGGGCCGTGTCGGACGATCCTCCGCCGTCGCCGAGCGCGAGATACAGGAAGCCGTCGCGGATCGCGATCGTTCCGCCGTTGTGGTTCTGCGCCGGTTGATGCACTTCGAAGATCACCTCTTCGCTCAGCGGGTCGGCGACGTTGGAAGTGGTCGGATCCCCGTTGACCGTGAAGCGCGACACCACGCTCGCCATGTTGGAGGGGCCGATCCCGTCGTTGCGCGTGTAGTAGGCCCAGAAGACGCCGGACGTCGCGTAGTCGGGAGCGAACACCATCCCGAGCAATCCGCCTTCGAAGACGGCGAAGACCTCCGACGTGAGATCGAGGAAGGGCGTGCCGAGAACCGATCCGTTCTGCCAGACGAGGATGCGGCCCCGGAGTTCGAGGATGAAGAGGCGCTCGTCGCCCGGCGGCGCCGCGAGGTAGGCGGGCGACTCGAGTCCGCTCGCGATGCGCACCGCCGAAAGCTGTGCGCGGGCCGGGCCCGCGAGGACGAGCGTCGTCGCGACGAAGACGAATGCGAGGAGCGAGCGAGTCAAGGCGGGTACCTCCGGACAGGGCGGGCGTCTAGCAGGCGCGCGTGGCGCCCGGATGAACCGCGGAAGAGTAGACCTCGCGCTCGCGAGTGCCCGCGAATGCGTGCCGTGACCGGCACCGGGGACGACTCCTGCGGTGGTGGGGCCTATGGTCCCATCTCGGCCGAACCAGGAGGTGCCCCGGTGAGCACGATCACCATCCCCGACGGAACCCGCATCTATTACAAGGATTGGGGCACCGGCGCGCCGGTCGTCTTCAGTCACGGCTGGCCGCTCAGCTCCGACTCCTGGGAAGACCAGATGCTCTTCCTCGCGGCGCGTGGCTACCGCTGCATCGCGCACGATCGCCGCGGCCACGGCCGGTCGAGCCAGCCGTGGAACGGCAACGAGATGGACACCTACGCCGACGATCTCGCGGCGCTGATCCAGACGCTCGATCTGCGCGGCGTGACGCTGGTCGGCTTCTCGACGGGCGGCGGCGAGGTCGCGCGCTACGTCGGCCGCCACGGCACCGCGCGCGTCGCGAAGATCGTGCTCGTCAGCGCGGTCCCGCCGCTCATGCGGAAGACGCCCGCAAATCCCGAAGGCCTTCCGATCGAAGTCTTCGACGACATCCGCAAGGGCGTGCTCGCGGATCGTTCCCAGTTCTTCCGCGACCTGAGCGGTCCGTTCTTCGGCGCCAACCGTCCCGGCTCGCAGGTCAGCCAGGGCCTGCGCGACACGTTCTGGCTGGCGGGCATGCAGTGCGGCTACAAGGCCGCCTTCGACTGCATCGCGGCGTTCTCCGAGACCGACTTCACCGAGGACCTCGCGAGGTTCGACCGGCCGACGCTCGTCGTGCACGGCGACGACGACCAGATCGTCCCGATCGTCGCGTCGGCGCACCGGTCGTCGAAGCTGGTGAAGAACGCGACGCTGAAGATCTACGCGGGCGCGCCGCACGGTCTCACCGCGACGCACAAGGACCGGCTCAACGAGGATCTGCTGGCGTTCCTCGCGAGCTGACGGCGGGGTCGAGGCCGGTGCGTTTCACGCACCACTCCCACAGCGCGGCGCGCCGCTCGGCGGTGTCGGTGCGGCGCGTGGTCGGCAGCTTGTGGATCGCGCGGACGCGGCGGTCGAGCCAGAAGCGGCCGTTCGTCGCGAGCGGCTCGCCATCGTCCGCGGCGAGCCACACGAGCGTGTCGGCTCCCTGTTCCGGCGAGCGCAGCAGCGGGCCGACGATGCGCCGGAACGTCGGCAGCGACGTCTCGACGCCCGGCGTCAGCGCCCAGCCGGGATGCAGCGCATGGAAGACCACGCCGCTCGCGGCGAAGCGCTCGGCCCACATCTCGTTCAGCGTCACCTGCGCCCGCTTGGCGCGCGCGTACTGCTCGGTGCCGCTGTAATCGTCGGACATCTCGAGATCATCGACGGTCAGCCCCGTCGCGTACATCCCGCCCGACGACATCGTGAGCACGCGCGCCGGCGCCGACGCGCGCAGCCGCGCCATCAAGAGGCCGGTCAGGAGGAAGGGACCGAGCACCTGGCTGGCGACCGTCTCCTCGGTGCCGTCCGGCGCGTTGCGCCGCGTCGCGTGCAGGGCGCCCGCGTTGTGCGCGAGCACGTGGAGTACGTCGTGCGACGCCAGCACTTCGTCCGCCGCGCGCCGCACGGCCGCGAGATCGCCCATGTCGGCGATCACCGCCGAGAGGCGATCGTTGTGCGTGCGTCGCGCGAGATCCGCACGCACGCGCTCGGTCTTCGCGGCGTCGCGTCCGAGCAGGAGTAGCGTCGCGCCGGCGCGCGCGAGCGCCTCCGCCGCCGCGAGCCCGAGGCCCGACGTCGCACCGGTCAGCAGCATCACGCGCCCGCGCAGGTCGTAGGACGCGAGCGGCTTCCAGCGCTCGAGCAAAGAGCGCACGTCGTAGCCGATGCGCGTGAAGCTCGGCGCGACCGGTGCCTCGAGCAGCGCGTCCACCGCGTCCGCGATGCGGAACGTCACGCTTCGACGCCGCCCAATGCCTTGCGCAGGCCCGCCGCCGCGCGGTCGCCGATCCACCCGAACACGAGCCGCAGCCCGAGATCGAAGAGGCCGAGCGGCCCGTTGAGACGCAGTTCGGCGTCGTACGTGACGATCGTCTTGCCGCGCTTCGTCTCGACCTCGATGCGATCGTCCGACGTGAACCACGCGCTCTTCGCGACCACGCGGAAGCCGTGCGGCGCGTCGTACTCCGTCGTCTCGTAGCGCAGCGTCAGATCGGGCCCGAGCGTCGCGACGGTGACGTCGAACACGGCCTCCGGCCCGCCGCCGTCGCCTTCGATCTGCACGACGCCCCGCACGCCGGGATCCCACTCCGCGAAGTGGCGCAAGTCCGCCATGTACGCGAACGCCTTCTCGGCGGACATCGGAGTACGAACGCGGGTGACGTAACGGGCCATGCTGCCTCCTCGATCCTCCGCGGGAGGGCGCTCGCCCGGAGAAACCGGAGCCAGCCTAGACGACTGCGCGCGGCCATGACCGGGATGGCGTCGCTGGCGCCCCGGGAGGGACTCGAACCCCCGACCCGCGGATTAGAAATCCGCTGCTCTATCCAGCTGAGCTACCGGGGCAACAGGTACTTACGCACCGACATGCACGTGTGTTTCGCATCG
>JALOQG010000238.1 GCA_025453505.1 Myxococcota bacterium
GATCTCGTCGAGCACGCGGCGCTGCGCACCGGTCAGACGGAACGGCAATGCCTCGCGCGCTGCGACGGCGCGCGGGCCGCCCGCGATCGAGACGCCCGGCTCGCGCTCGCGCCGCTCGCGCCGCAGCGCGAGCCCCAGCTCGAGCAGGTACAGCTCTTCCAGCACGAGGCGCTCGTGCGCCGGTGTGCGCCGCTCGGCGAGCAGCGCAGGATCGAGATCGCTCTCCGGGTGATGGATCGCGATCAGCGCGGCCGGCGGGTCGGGCAGGCCGCGCGCGCGCACCACGCTCTCCGGCAGGTGTCCCTCGACGAGATCCGCGTACTCGTCCACGGCGCACTGGATCGCCCGGCGCAACGCGCGCGGCGCGACGCCTTCGACGGCGGCGTACTCCGGCACGATCTGTCGCAGCGCGGCAACCGCGGCCTCGTCTCCCGCTTCGCCGGCGCCCTGCACTTCGATCTCGGGGTGCAGCAGCTGCTTCGAAAAGCGATAGCGCCGCACGTCGCCCGTGACGAGCAGCTGGGCACCCTTGCGCAGCGTCGGCAGCAACGCATCGCCGCCGCGGAACCAGGTGAGCTCGATGCTGCCGGTTTCGTCCGACACGATCGCGTGCAGCACGCGGCGGAACGCGCCGGTCTTGCCGCGGCCGGGCACGAGGTCCGCCGTGCGCACCTGCGCGGCGAAGGTCGCGCGACGTCCGACTTCGAGATCCGCGATGCGCACCAGATGCCGGCGGTCGTCGTAGCGCGTGGGCAGGCGGAAGAGCAGATCCGACACCGTCGCGAGACCGCGCTTCTCGAACGCGGCCGCTCGCTTCGCGCCGATCCCGGCGATCCAGTGCAGCGGACGCTCGAGCGCGCGCTCGCGCCAGCCCGGCTCGGCCATCGGCCCGAGGCGGGCGAGCGCCGCCAGCGTCGCGCGCCCGAGCGCGTGGTCCGCGACCGGATCCGCGAAGGCGCGCGCCGCGTGCTCGGCCGCCGTGCGGGCGTCGCGCGGGACGTGCAGCGCGAGCAGCGCAGCGAGGCCGGTCCGCACGGTCGGCGCCAGATCTCGCACCCGCACCGCGTTCGCGCCGTCGCCCTGCGCCGCGAAGCGCAGCGGCGCCAGCACCGCCTCGAGCGCTCGTGCGAAGGGGCTCGCGCTCACGTGCCTCCCGGCGTTCTACGACGGTCCGTGGATCTCCTGCAACGAGCGCACGCCGATCGACTCGGCCTGCAGTGCGCGGATCGCGCCGGCGGCCGCCCGCGCACCCGCGATCGTCGTGAAGTACGGCACGCCGCGCATCAGCGCCGCGCGCCGCATCGAGAGCGAGTCCTGCACGGCCTTCGGATCGTCGGTCCCCACCGTGTTGATCACCAGGTGGACGTCGCCCTTCTCGATCCGGTCCACGACGTGCGGCGCGCCCTCGCCGACCTTCGCGACGCGTTCGGTCTCGACGCCGATCTCCGCGAGCGAGTTCGCCGTGCCCGGCGTGGCGAGCACGCGGAACCCGCCGCGCGCGAGGTCGCGCACGACGTGACCGATCGCGCCGCGGTCCTCGTCGCGCACCGAGACCAGCACCGTCCCGGCGACCGGGAGCGAGTTGCCGGCTTCGATCTGCGCCTTCGCGTAGGCGCGGCCGAAGTCGGAGTCGATGCCCATCACTTCGCCGGTGCTCTTCATCTCGGGGCCGAGCAGCGTGTCCACGCCCGGGAATTTCACGAACGGGAACACGGCCTCCTTCACCGAGAAGTGCGGCGGCGTCACCTCCCTCGTGAAGCCGAGCTCGACGAGCGTCTTGCCGGCCATCACGAGCGCCGCGAGCTTCGCGAGCGGCACGCCGATCGCCTTCGAGACGAACGGAATGGTGCGCGACGCGCGCGGATTCACCTCGAGCACGTACACGGCCTCGTCCTTGACCGCGTACTGCACGTTCATCAGTCCGCGCACGCCGAGTTCGAGCGCGAGGGAGCGCGTCGCCCGCGTGATCTCGTCGATCACCGCGCGCGAGAGCGAGTACGGCGGAATCGAGCAGGCGCTGTCGCCCGAGTGCACGCCCGCCTCCTCGATGTGCTCCATGATGCCGCCGATCACGACGCGCTCGCCGTCGCTGATCGCATCGACGTCCACTTCCGTGGCGTCGGAGAGGAAGCGGTCGACGAGCACGGGGTGCTCGGGCGACGCCTTCACCGCGAAGCGCATGTAGTCCCGCAGCGCCTCGACTTCGTGCACGATCATCATCGCCCGGCCGCCCAGCACGTACGAAGGCCGCACCAGCACCGGATAGCCGATCCGTGCGGCGACCTGCTCCGCCTCCTCGGGACTGCGCGCCAGACCCGAGGGCGGCCGCGCGAGACCGAGCTTCTCGAGCACGGCGTCGAAACGTTCGCGGTCCTCGGCGCGGTCGATCGCGTCGGGCGACGTCCCGAGGATCGGCACGCCGGCCTTCTCGAGCGGGACGGCGAGGCGCAGCGGCGTCTGGCCGCCGAAGGTGACGATCACACCGAGCGGCTTCTCGCGATCGACGATCTCGAGCACGTCCTCGAGCGTGAGCGGCTCGAAGTAGAGACGATCGCTGGTGTCGTAGTCGGTGGACACCGTCTCGGGGTTGCAGTTGACCATGATCGTCTCGAAGCCCGCGTCGCGCAGCGCGAAGACGGCGTGCACGCAGCAGTAGTCGAACTCGATGCCCTGCCCGATGCGGTTCGGCCCGCCGCCGAGGATGATCACCTTCTGGCGATCGGTGGGCTCGGCTTCGCTCTCGTCCTCGTAGGTCGAGTAGAGGTACGGCGTCTTCGCCTCGAACTCCGCGCCGCACGTGTCGACGCGCTTGTAGGCCGGACGCACGCCGAGCCGGTGGCGCAGCGCGCGCACCGCGTGTTCGTCCGTGCCCCAGAGCGCCGCGATCCGGCGATCCGAGAAGCCCATCTGCTTGGCCGGGCGCAGCCACGCCTCGCGCGCGTCCGGCGCCGCCGCCGCGAGCGCCGCCTCCGTTTCGACGATCTCCTGCAGATTGCGCAGGAACCACGGGTCGATCCAGCAGCGCGCGTGGAGTTCCTCGACCGACACGCCGCGGCGCAACGCTTCGGCGATCGCCCAGGGCCGTCCGGGACGCGGCACCTCGATCTGCTTCCAGAGCGCCTCCATCGGAAGCGGCGCGCCGCCGCGTACCTCCGGGCTTTCGAGTCCGTCGTGTCCGATCTCGAGCGAGCGGATCGCCTTCTGGAAGCTCTCCTTGAAGGTGCGCCCGATCCCCATCACTTCGCCGACCGACTTCATCTGCGTGGTCAGCGTGGAATCGGCCTGCGGGAACTTCTCGAACGTGAAGCGCGGGATCTTGGTGACGACGTAGTCGATCGTCGGCTCGAAGGAGGCCGGCGTCTCCTTCGTGATGTCGTTCGGGATCTCGTCGAGCGTGAAGCCGACCGCGAGCTTCGCGGCGATCTTCGCGATCGGGAAGCCCGTCGCCTTCGACGCCAGCGCCGACGACCGCGACACGCGCGGATTCATCTCGATGATCGTCATCGTGCCGTCGGCGGGATTCACCGCGAACTGGATGTTGGAGCCGCCCGTGTCGACGCCGATCTCGCGGATGATCGCGAGCGCCGCCGTGCGCATCTCCTGGTAGTCCTTGTCGGTGAGCGTCTGCGCCGGCGCGACGGTGATCGAGTCGCCCGTGTGCACCCCCATCGGATCGAAGTTCTCGATCGAGCAGATGATCACGACGTTGTCCGCCGTGTCGCGCATCACCTCGAGCTCGAACTCCTTCCAGCCGAGCACGCTCTGCTCGAGCAGGATCGTGTGGCGCGGCGACTGCTGCAGACCCCAGTCGACGAGGCGGTCGAACTCTTCGTCGGTGTAGGCGATGCCGGCGCCGGCGCCGCCCATCGTGAACGACGGCCGGATGATCGCCGGCAGACCGACGTCGGGCAGCAGCGCGCGCGCTTCCGCCACCGAGCGCACGTAGCCGGAGCGCGGCACCTGGAGCCCGATCTTCTCCATCGCGGCGCGAAACAGCTCGCGGTCCTCGGCCTTGTTGATGGCGTCGATGCGCGCGCCGATCAGCTCGACGCCGTACTTCGCGAGCACGCCCGCGTCGTGCAGCTCGATCGCGAGATTCAGCGCGGTCTGTCCGCCGATCGTCGGCAGCAGCGCATCGGGTTTGTCGCGCGCGATGATCTTCTCGAGGCTCTCGACCGTCATCGGCTCGACGTAGGTGCGATCCGCCGTCTCCGGGTCCGTCATGATCGTGGCCGGATTCGAGTTCACGAGCACGACCCGATAGCCCTCTTCGCGCAGCGCCTTGCAGGCCTGCGTGCCCGAGTAGTCGAACTCGCACGCCTGGCCGATCACGATCGGTCCGGAGCCGATCACGAGAATCGTGTGGATGTCGGTGCGCTTGGGCACGCGTCACTTCCCCCGCGACACGGCGAGCCCGGTCACGGCTTCGCCGCGCTTCTTGCGCTGGACGAGATCCCGGAAGCGGCCGAAGAAGTAGCCCGCGTCGTGCGGGCCGGGCGACGCCTCGGGGTGGTACTGGACGGAGAAGATCGGGCGCTCCGCGTGGGCGAGCCCTTCGACGGTTCCGTCGTTGAGATTGACGTGCGTGATCTCGACCGCCTCGCCCGCCGCGCGCAGCGACTCCGCATCGACTGCATAGCCGTGGTTCTCGGCGCAGATCGCGACCTTGCCGGTCGCGAGATCCTGGCCCGGCTGGTTGCCGCCGTGATGGCCGAACTTCAGCTTCTTCGTCTCGCCGCCGAGCGCGAGGCCGAGAATCTGGTGGCCGAGGCAGATGCCGAAGATCGGCAGACCGCGATCCGCGAGCTCGCGCACCACCGGACGGACGCCTTCGACCGCCGCCGGATCGCCCGGACCGTTCGAGAGGAAGACCGCATCGGGCGCGAGCGCAAGCACGTCCTGCGCCGACGTCTTCGCCGGCACGACCGTGACGTCGAAGCCCTGCTCGACGAGCAGCCGCAGGATGTTGCGCTTCACGCCGAAGTCGTAGGCGACCAGCTTCAGCTTCTCGCCCGGCCGT